>JAQICK010000088.1 GCA_027858595.1 Melioribacteraceae bacterium | reverse complement strand
CGGCAATTCCCTGTAAAAAAGGATGCACATCAGAAAATAATTCTCCGGCTCTGCTTTCTGAAGTAATCATGGTGATTTCAACATCTGGGTGATTAGTGAGAATGCGCACCAATTCTGATCCGGTATAACCAGTTGCACCTATAATTCCAATTTTCTTTTTAGTCATTGTCTTTAAGTTCATTTAATGATTTTTTTAATATTTCAATTACTTTTTCCAAATCTTCATAACTTATATTTAAAGGGGGCACCAAACGTAAAACATTTTCGGCAGTAGCATTTGCTAACACACCATTTTCTAGCATTTTCAGAACTAAAGGTTTCGTATCAAAATTAAATTCTATACCTATCATCAATCCTTTTCCACGGATTTCTTTGATATCCGGATTTTTCATTGCTGAAATTTCAGCCTTTATCCAATTGCCTTTTTCTTCAGCCTGTTGCACTAGATTTTCTGTTTCAATTACTTCTAATGTTGCCAATGAAGCTGTGCACACCAATGGGTTTCCTCCAAAAGTAGTTCCGTGATCACCAAAATCGATTGCTGAACTCACTTTCTCATTTGAAAGAATGGAACCGATAGGAACCCCACCACCCAAGGCTTTGGCTAAAGTCATAATATCGGGTTCAACGTCAAAATGTTCTTTGGCAAACATTTTGCCTGTTCTGCCAACACCACATTGAATTTCATCAAAAATTAATACAATTTGTTGTTCATCACAAAAGGTTCTCAATGCTTTTAGGAAAGTTTTATCCGCAACATTAATACCGCCTTCGCCTTGAATTGGTTCTATAATGATAGCCGCTGTATTGTTATCTGTTGCTTTCTTTACAGCTTCCATATCATTGAAGGACACTTGTAAAAAACCCTGTGGAATAGGCTCAAAACCTTTTTGATACGCCTTTTTGCCAGATGCAATAGTTGCCAATGTACGTCCATGAAAGGAGTTTTCAAAAGAAATGATGTTTCCTCCGCGTCCAATGCTATGGGCATATTTACGTGCTATTTTAATGGCACCCTCAACAGATTCTGCTCCACTATTCGCAAAAAATACCCGATCCAGACCAGATAATTCAACAAGCTTTTTAGAAAGCATCACCTGAGGTTCACTAAGATAAAAGTTTGAAATATGAATTAATTTTGCTGCCTGATTCTGAATTGCTTTTACCACTGTTGGGTGACTGTGTCCAACGCTATTAACTGCAATTCCGCCCAACATATCAATATATTCATTGCCTTCTACATCCCAAATATGAGAACCTTTCCCATGGTCAAATGTTAAAGGGTAGCGTTTGAAAGTTTGTAAATAATACATTCTATCAAGTTCATTGTATGTTTTATTCAATTTTTTTATCATAATGTAAATTTATTTTTTGATGATGGTTCCCACTTTTTGATTTTCAAAAAGGGCTGTAATCTGTTCAGGGACTGTTCCATTTATGATTCGTGCTAGTTTAGCTCCTTTTTCTAAGGCAATTTCACAAGATTCAATTTTAGGGATCATTCCTCCTTGAATACATTTTATTTCTTTCAAGTGATTTATTTCAGATACTTTAAGCTCATGTAACATAGAATCGGGATTGTCCTTATCAAGTAATAAACCGTCAACATCAGTTAAAATAACATACTGATCAACTGCAAGCGCACCCGCTATATGACCTGCAAATAAATCTCCATTAATATTATAAGTATCACCATTTTTATCAGAAGCAAGACAAGTAAGCACAGGAATATAATCATTTTTTAATAATAAATTCATTAAACTAGGGTCAACTGAATCAACATCACCAACTTGTCCTAAATCAACCAGTTCGATATTTCCTTTATTCTCATGTGGATGCAAATGTTTCTTTGCAATAACTGTCTGACCATCTTTGCCTGACAACCCCACAGCTTTATACCCCATTTCATTTATTATTGAAACCAGACTTCCGTTAACTTTTCCTTTCAATGCCATCTCAACATATTCCATAGCTTCAGGAGTTGTTTTTCTTAATCCATCAATGAATTCAGATTCTATATTTACTTCTTTTAGTGTTTGTTTAATAAAAGGTCCGCCACCATGAACAATAAGCACGTTATAACCTTTGTCCTTGAGGGAGCAAATTGTCCTTAACACTTGTGTTTTAAGTTTTTGGTCAGTCATGGCGTTACCGCCATATTTAAATAATATTGATTTATTTATTGTCATAATTTTCAATGTATGTTTTAAATATACAATTATTTTATTTCTTTATTACTATCCGTTTTATACTCTCCGGCAAATGTGCTAATATTTCATAATTAAGTTCATTACTTATTTCGCTAAAAGCACTTACCATTATTTCTAATTCGTCTTGTTTTCCAATTAAAACAACTTCATCACCCACTTTTGCATCATCAACACACGAAATATTTACTATTATCATATTCATATTTACAACACCTATCACACTGCATCTCTGACCGCCTATAAGCACTCGCCCCTTATTACTTAATGAGCGACTGTAACCTAATGAATATCCAACAGGGACCAATGCAGTTATAATGTCAGTTTGGACTAGATAAGAAATTCCGTAGCCAACAAATTCTCCGCTCTTAATTTTTTTTATCGACATAATTTGGCTATGCCATCCAAGTATTCTTTTTAAAGGATCAATTTTATTGGTTTTATGGTTGATATATTGGACATAAGCTTCGCTACTCGACCAAAAACCATAAAGCATAATTCCTATTCTCACCAAATCCATTCTTACTTTTGGATAAACAAATGCTGCCGCAGAATTAGCTAAATGTTTATATTTGGGGATTAAATCATTGGCTTCAAGAGTGGCTAACATTTTTTTATATTTCTTTAACTGACTTTGTATCCTTACATGATTGGAAACACTCTCTGCTCCTGCAAGATGCGTACAAAATCCAGCTAATTCAAAGCATTCAGCATTCTCTTTTATCTTGGTAATCGCATCATTTAATTCAACGTCATTTAATCCTGAGCGATTCATACCGGTTTCGGCTTCAAGATGAATTCTCGCCTTTATATTAAGTTCTTTTGAGTATTTTATTGCAATATTTAACCTTTCAATATTAAAGACGAAAAACTCTAATCCCTTCTTGATTGCATCTTGAATGTCTTTATCACACAACCATCCCATAACCATGATTGTTGCTGGTTTGGAAAGGCTATTAAAAACCCGAACGGCTTCACTATAATAAAAAACTGAGTAATGCTCAATTCCAAATTTTTCAAAAAGTGGAACAATTTGTTCGATGCCGTGTCCATATGCATTGGCTTTAACAACCGCTGATATTATTACTTTGTCACCAAGTTTTTTTCTTAAAAAAGTAATATTATTTTGAACCGCATTTTCATTTAGCGTTATTAAAGAACTATCAATCATGGTTCATCGTCATTTTGTAAATAGCAAAAAACAAATCTATTCCTTTTTCAATGATATCATCCGGAAAATCAAAATCAGGATTGTGAAGTTGAGGCTGTTCTTTTCCAGAGCCTAAACCAAAAAAACAAGCATCATATTTTTCTGTAAAATACCCAAAATCTTCCGACCATTTAAAGGGTTTGTCAATATGTGCGATTAATAAACCAATTTGATTTGCCGATTGTTCAACTATCTTCACACATTTATCATTATTTACTGTTGCAGGAAATTCTTCGCTATAAGAAATTTCGTAGCTTAATTTTTCAACTTTCGATATTTCTTTTATGATTTTTTCGCAATTATCTGTGAGAACTTCCATATCTTCATTTTCATAAGCACGCAAGGTTACTCTAATTTCAGCATAACCTGGTGAAGTGCCAAAAGATATTTCGCCCAATTGTATATGAATGATAGTGAGTAAGACAAAATCTTTAAAAAGTGTTTTGGTCGTTCTTAATTCATTCAAATTTTTAATGATTTTAGAGATGGCATCTGCTGGGCTAATTCCATTTTGTGGTTCGGCGGCATGAGATGTTTTTCCAGTGAGTTTAATAGTCATGCCTTTTGATGCAGACGCAAAACTCCCTTTTTTAAGTATTATTTTGTTTTTTTCAAACCCTGGCACATTATGAAGTGCAAACATATAGTCAGGATTAATATCAATAAATTTGGAGTTTTCCACTACATCACGAGCACCTTGCTCTACTTCCTCGGCAGGTTGAAAAAGTAAAATTACCCTTCCTTTTATTGGACGATTTTCAGATATTTTTTGCGTTAGTCCTGTTAAAATAGCCATGTGCCCATCGTGTCCACAAGAATGTGCAACGTGATCATTTACAGACCTGTATTCAACACCTGATCTTTCGAGGATTGGCAAAGCATCCAGTTCTGACCTAAATACAATCGTTTTTCCTTTTTCTTTTCCATTATAAGCAAATGCTACCCCTGTTTTTCCAAGTTTAATAATCTCATCAGGATTGTATTTCTCGATAAAGTTTATCACACGTTCAGAAGTATTATATTCATCGTTGGAAACTTCCGGGTATTTATGTAATTCATGTCTAAAAGATATTATTTTCTGGATCATTTTTTTGTCTAAAACAATTTAATAAATCTATTTTTTGTGAAACGATTGTATGAAAATAAAAACAATTGCCGAAAGTGTTATGCCAAAGAAATTTGCATCTAAGCCCAAAGGTAATGTAATTTCGGTTAAAATAAGTGTTAAAGTAGTTCCTCCACCAAAAAGCATTGAATATAGAGCTGCTTTTGCAGACGGATTTTTCAAAAATAGGGCACCCAAAACAGGCACAAATAATCCGGAAACCATAAAAGCATAAGAATACAACATAAGATCAAGCACATTTTGCATCATGGTAGCGAGAAGGATAGCAAGTATTCCAATGACCATTGTAGCCAATTGTGAATATTTAATACTTTTTGTGTTTTTCTTTGAAAGCCTTAATATATCTGTCGTAAAATTGCCAGACGCTGCCATCAAACAACTATCAGCCGTTGACATTATTGCCGAAAAATAGGACGACATTAACAAACCCATCAATCCAACAGGGAAAATGTGCGTTAGGAGTAAGGGCAACCCAATTTCTTCATCAATAGGACTTCCCGGAGCATATCCAAATTCAGTAAACATTCCTTGTTCAAAAGCCACTCTGCCTAACAATCCTAATGTAATTCCCATAAAAGCCATAATTGGCCATTCAAACAAACCCGCAATAAACCAAGCTTTTTTTGCTGTTTTTTCATCTTTTGATGCATAGATTCTTTGATACAAGGTCATGCCTACAAACCAAATTGGAACAATTGTAATTAGCCAGTTGATAAATTGAACAAGGCTAATATTAGTAAGACTTAGAAAGTTATCGGGCAAATAAATTTGTATTGCTTCCCAACCTCCAACTTTTACGTAACCTAATGGAATGCCGATAAATATTAGACCAACCATTAGAATTATCCATTGAATTGTATCGGTATAAATAACAGCTTTAAGACCACCAAGGACAGTATATACAATTACTACGATTCCCATAAATAATACTGCATCTACAATAGTTATAGAAGGAAACGTTGCAGCAGCCAATTTAGCACCAGCTAATACTTGCGAACTGGTAAATCCAATATAACCTATCAACGAAATGATGCCTGCTAAAAGAGCTACTTTACCATTATAGTAATGATTAAGTATTTCAGGAAAGCTTAAAAAATTATGTTTTTTAGCAAGCGGGTATATTTGGGGAATGAGTACAACGGCACTAACCCAAGCTCCAATTAAGCCGGTAAAGAGCATCCAACTGCCCGACAGACCAATTAAAAAACCTAAACCGCCCAGTCCTATTGAGAATCCGCCACCTACATCCGTAGCGACAACAGATAAACCTATATGTACCGAAGTCATTTCACGACCTCCAACATAATAGTCATCCTGCGATTTATTGCGTTTTAGAAAATAGACCCCAACACCAAGCATTGCAGCCATATAAAGTACAAATATCGAAATGTCAATGATGTGAATATGCATGTATTACTTTTTTAACCTCATTTCAATATACTTGCTGCTAAAGCCAACTTTTTCATATAAAAACCGTGCAGGATTTTCAGGCTCTACGTGTAATGCAATACTACCCTCTGCCACATCAATAGTTTTTTTCATTAACATTTTTCCTATTCCTTTACCTCTATGGTCTTTATGTGTTGCTATGTAAACAAGTATATTTTCCGGAATATAATCTTTCATTCCAGTTTGATTAACTACTACTACACCTGATATTTCATTTTCAAGGAAGGAAACTACAATAAAACCTCCAAAGGAAGTCGTTTCTTTCAATGCGTAATCAATACATTTTTCTATGTCTGACTTTGGGTCACCATATTCTTGCAAGTTGTCAAATAAAAAATCAATTAAGTTTTCTTTTTCTTTTAAATTCGGTTTATTCTTTGTACTAAAAACTTTTGTGTGATCCATAAAATATGTTCCTTTTAATTTAATTAACAGACTTTTTGATGCAAAATAATGATTATTATTAGATATGCAAATTTTTTTTCATATTCTTACTAACTTCAAATTATTGTGTTGATTTTCTGTGGTTTATATTTTTTATAAATACTCTCAAATTAAACCTTAAATGCTTACTTTTTGTCGTCCGCTCAAGAAATTAATCTCGCTTTTGTGATGTGAGGAATGGTAGCTAACATCTCAATACATCCATTGTGTGTATCAGGTCTATTTGTTATAAAAATATATCTATAACCCGAAATATTTCGGGTTATAGCTTACAACTTAAATCAATATTTCATCAGCATGCAATAAATCACTAAATAGTTCACTTTTAATTGATTCTGCATTTTTCTTTGCATTTGCTAATGATGTTATTATATAGCGGTTTGCAATAAACTTTTTACGTGGTAGTTCTTCTGCTTCTTCAAGAACAAGATAACCAGTATAAATGTAGCTGTAAAGTTCAACCAAATCTTTAGCTGCAACATCTTGAAAAACATTATCCTTTCTATCTACTACATATTTTAATGACTCGTAAAATATTTCGCGAATCTCTTTAAGGAAATTGTTAAGTCTTTCTAATCCACCAGAATAAGTTTTTGCAGCTTTTTTATCAAAGTAATCTTTTAAGATATCGTTAATAACTCCACCAATTGCGGCAACTATTTGTAACTGAGATGTTCCCTCGTAAATGTTCGTAATACGTGCATCGCGAGCTAGGCGTTCAACGGGAAACTCTTTCATATATCCTGTGCCACCGTGTATTTGAATAGCATCGTATGTTATTTTGTTTGATGCTTCAGTAGTAACATATTTTAATATTGGAGTTAAAAGATTTGCAACTTTTGTTAACTCTTTTAGTCTATCATTTAAATCTTTAACTGGCTCACCTGCCGTTTTTAGTAGCTCAATTTTACCTTCTAGTTTTTCTTTTATATCAACTAATTTTGCAGTGTCATAAAGTATAGAACGTCCCGTCTCTAACAGCACTCGCATATCAAGCAGAATATTTTTAACTGCTGGAATTTCATAAATTGTTTTTCCAAACTGCTCACGTTCTTTTGAATATTTTAATGCCTCTCCATAAGCTGCTTCAGATATTCCTAAAGCTTGTGCAGCAACACCAAGTCTTGCACGGAACATTAAATCAATAGTATATTTTATTAATCCAAAACGTCTATTGCCAATCAGTTCGGCTGGAGTATTATTATATTGTAATTCGCATGTTGGAGAACCATGAATTCCAAGTTTGTTTTCAATTCTTCGCACCACAACTGTATCATCGTTGTAACAAGCTAGCATACTTAAACCACGTCCATCCTTAGTGCCAGCTTCGGTTCTGGATAGTACAAGGTGAACATCCCCATTACCATTGGTGATGAAGCGTTTCATTCCGTTTAATCTCCACTGACCATTTTCATCTTGTGATGCTCTCAGTTTACAAGCTTGTAAATCTGAGCCAGCATCTGGTTCAGTTAAAGCCATTGCTCCAGTGTGTTCACCAGTAGAAAATTTTGGAATATATTTTGCTTTCTGTTCTTCCGTTCCATACTTTTTAATCATATCAGCAATATCTTGTAATCCAAAGATATTTGTTAATCCACCATCGGCACGCGCCATAATTTCAGCAGCAGCCATGTAAATAGTTATAGGAGCGTTTAATCCTCCGTATTTACGTGGTAAAATCATACCACTTAAATCAGCTTGAGAAAGTTCTTTCAAGTTTTCTATTGTTCCCTTTGCATAAGTTACTATTCCATCTTTGAAGTGTGCTCCTTCTTCATCAACACTTGCAGCACGCGGGGCAATTTTATTTCCAGAAATATCTCCTATTAGCTCAAGAGTTTTTCCTAAATTAATCATCGCATCTTCATAATTTTCTGGAGCAAAATCAAACTCTTTCTTCTGCTCGTAATTGTCTTCTTGAATTGCAAGAATTTCTCGTAAATCTAATCTATTAAAATGAAATTTTAGATCTTCGTTATCGGTAAAAAAATTAGGCATCTGTTCCTCTATTTCAATTTGTTTTTGTATAAATCAATGAATTTTGGAATTACTTCCTCAGCCTTTCCAACTATTCCGTAATGAGCAATTCCAAATATTGGAGCTTCTGGGTCAGAATTTATTGCAATAATTTTATTTGCTTCTTGCATTCCTGCTCTGTGTTGAATTGCTCCAGATATTCCAATTGAAAAAATTAGTTTTGGTCTAACTGTTACTCCCGTTTGACCAACTTGTCTATCGTGGTCAACAAAACCAGCATCAACAGCGGCTCTACTACCTGCGACTTCGCCACCAACAGCATCAGCAAGGGCTTGAATAAGTTTGAAGTTTTCTTTCGTTCCTAATCCATATCCACCAACTACGATAATTGGAGCACCTTTAAGATTTACTTTGCTCTCTTCGCGATATTGTTCAACAATTTTAATTAAATCGTCTGTTGAATCCTCAATGTATTCAACTTCTTCAATGCTTATTGGATTTGGAGTTTCAACTTCGTACATTTCCATTACGCCTTCGCGAACCGTAGCCATTTGAACTGGATTATCGGGAGTAATAATTGTTGCGATAATATTTCCACCAAACGCTGGACGAATTTGGAGCAACAAATCTTTGTAATCTTTTTTAAGATAAGTAACATCTTTAATTTGTAACTCTGTGCAATCGGCTGTTAATCCACTAACGGTATTAGATGCAACACGAGGTGCAAGTCCACGACCTACAACAGTAGCACCAAACAAAACAATGCGAGGTTTGTTTTCGTTAACCAATTTGTTCATCATTCTACTGAATGGAAGTGGTCTATATTTTTCCAATGATGGATGGTCTATTAAAATCGCAGAATTTACTCCATACTTAAAAGTCTCTTCAGCAATATTTTTAACGTTATAGCCAAGCACAACTGCTTTGAGAATGCCATTTAATCTATCAGCAAGTTTTCTTCCTTTGCTCAACAATTCTAGGGAAACATCAGCAACCTTACCATCGTGTTGTTCAACAAATACCCAAACTTCTTTTGTAACATTTTCCATATTCATTATCCTAAAATGTGATCGTTCAACAATTCATCAATTAAAGCACCAATGCCTTCTTCGGTTGGTTCTATTTTAGTTACTTCTCCACCAGAAAGAACAACCGATTCTACTTTGTGAACTTTAGTCGGCGAACCATGAAGTCCAATTCGTGTATCATCAATCTCAGATAAGTCAGTAGTAGAAAGTGTTTCGATATATAAGTTCTTATCTTTATACTCTTGCACTAGCTCGTCCAAATAAAGAAGTGAATTTTCATTTGCTATTTTTTCAAGATCCAAGAGAGTTTTAGCACTTTTGTATATCATAATTTTCTTAGCAGAAAAAGGGCGAGGTTCTTGAGCACCTTTAATTACAGTAAGTAAAACTGGTAATTGTGCATCAACAACTTCTTGACCACCATCAATTTTACGTTTGATGCGTGCAACATTATTTTTAACGTTCAAAATTTCTTCTACATAAGTTACTTGCGATAAATTTAATTTTTCTGCTGTCTGTGGACCCACTTGTGCAGTGTCACCATCAATAGCTTGACGGCCGGCAAAAACGAAATCGAAGTTTCCTACATATTTAATTGCTTCACTCAATACGTAAGATGTTGCAAGTGTATCAGAACCAGCAAATTTTCTATCACTTATTAAGTATGCTTTATCTGCTCCCATGTAGAAACATTCTTTTAACATATCGGAAGCACGTGGCGGTCCCATTGTTATTACACTTACGGTTCCTCCGTATTGCTCTTTTATTTGAAGTGCAATTTCTAAGGCTTCTTTATCTTCGTGATTAAAAATGGCAGGAAGTTTAGCTCGGTTAACTGTTCCATCATCTTTCATAACCTTACCGGATATGTTTGCAGTATCTGGAACTTGCTTAACCATTACTATAGAATTATACATTGGCATACTCAAATATTTTTAAATGAATTTACTAAAATACTAATTTTTGAGAGTTTTTGAAATTGCTTTTTGTGGATTTCTAAACATAGTTATATGTTTTTATTCTAAATCAAGCCACTAATTCACGAATTAAAATGTAAAAAATGGAGTTGATAATTTATAGGATACAAATTGCATAAATCGAATCATTCTTTTCATGATTAATCATCTTTTATCAGCGTCCTATTTTGCCATAAATTGCTACATTGTTTTACTTTGCAATTAATCTATAAAACCAGTTTGGAAGTAATCCAATAATTTTTGAACCTAATACTGTTGGAAAAGGAAATTGAATTATTGCCTTCTCTTTTTTAATTCCAGAAATTATATAATCGGCAGATTTTTCTGCGGAAATCATAAATGGCATTTTAAATTTATTTTTATCTGTCATCGGAGTTTTTACGAAACCAGGTTTAATAGTTAAAACTTTAATTCCATAGGTTTTTAAGTCAATTGATAATCCTTCAGCAAAAATGGATAATGCAGATTTACTTGCGCAATAAAATCCACTCCCAGAATAACCACGATTATCTGCCAACGATGAAACCGGTACAATAATTCCACTCTTTCTTTTCATCATCTCTGGTAGTAATTGTTCAATCCAATAAATAACACCAAGAAAATTAGTGTTGATAATATCTTCAGCTATTTGGGAATTGAATGTTTGCGGAGTAACACTTTTGCCAATTCCAGAATTTAAAATTGCAATATCAATACTTTCAAATTTTTCAACAGCTTTGTGATATGTTTCAGCAACATCCTCTTTATCAGTAACATCGTTATTAAGAATTAAACCTGCTGCTTTTGGATTATCAATTTTATTAACCCACTCTTCAATTTTTTCATTTCTTCGAGCAGTTAAAATTAAATTACAATTTTCATTCAGTAACTTTTCGCCAACCGCTTTACCTATACCAGTTGAGGCTCCAGTTATTAAAATTGTTTTATTTTCAAATTTCATACTATTTTATTCCAGATTAAGAATGGATTTTTATGTGGTAATTAAAGTAATCTTCAAGCAATGAATTAATCTCCATCATTTTCTCTAAATCTTTATATGCATCTTCCTTTTTCCACCCCAACTTTAATATTCTATAAAAAGCCAAAAGGACAGAAACTCGGATATTATGATGACAATGCACTAACAACTTTTTATCTTTTTGCATTTCCATTTGATTAAAAAAATCTATTAGTATATTTTTATTAAGAGTATCGAAAGTCATAGGTATTTGAAAATATTGCATCTCAAGATTTTCAACAACTCTCTTTTCATCAAATTCATAAAACATTTCAGATTCGGGTCTTACATTAATAATAATTTCAAAACCAGCTTTTTGAATCAAATACAACTCACTTTCAGTTGGTTGACCTGATGTAGAAAAATTTTCAGAATTCTTTCTGTAATTCAATATTCCTTCCAAATTATCCATTGCTTCCAAATATCCTTTTTTATAGTTAAAGTATAATCAAAGATACAAACCAAAAAAATTTAATAAAATCGAATAAATTGTTTTAAACCTCTTTATATATTGGCACGGAATTAGTATCTTAGCAAAAATTATTCCAAAGATTTATGTTAAATAACTTGATAAATATAGATGACGTGTTAGTGAGCAAAGAAATTCTTCAAAAGAATTTTACTTGCGATTTAGATAAGTGCAAAGGTGCGTGTTGCACAATGGAAAGCGACTATGGTGCACCCCTCTTGGAAGAAGAAATTGAAAAAATAACTTCAGTTCTTCCGCAAGCTAAAAAGTATTTATCCGATGTACAGATAGAGAAAATTGAAAAAAATGGTTTCCACTTTGAGATAGATGGCGAAATTATGGTAAAGGCAATTGATAACAAAGATTGTATTTTCGCCTATTATGATAACGATATTGCTAAATGTTCAATTGAAAAAGTTTATTACACTGAAGATACAGATTTCATAAAGCCGTTATCTTGCCATCTTTTTCCAATAAGAATTAACCAATTTGGCGGTGATATTTTAAAATACGAAGTATATGATGAATGCTCAGGAGCTGTTGCTCTTGGCAAAATTACTGAAATTCCAGTATCAGAATTTTGCGGAAATGGCTTAAAAAGAAAATATGGCGAAAGCTGGTACAATAAATTGAGAAATCAAAAGGTCTAATACGATGTTATCCTTTTCACAAAAATTATCTATATCCCAAAAGTTATCTCCACAGCAGATTCAATATCAAAAACTATTGCAATTAAACATCATGTCGTTGGAACAACGCATTAAAGAAGAAATGGAGATGAATCCACTTCTTGAAGATGAACTTTTAGAGAATGAAGAACTAATTCAGGAGCAAGAAAGCGAAGACCCTCTTGATTTTGACGATGATTTTGATGTGAAGTCTGACAGCGATGAATATGACTCTGAAGACTATATGAACGAAGGAGATTTAGATTCTGACAGACTCAATTCAAGCCCAGATGATGACGATAAAAGCAGACCAGTTGCACCCTCTAAAGTTTCAGTAACAGATAATCTGCTAGATCAACTTCATCTTATGGATGAGACTCACGAGTTGAGAATTCTTGGTGAAATGATAATTCAAAGTTTGAACAAAGATGGATATTTAAAAGTTGAACTTGAATCTTTAGTTGACGATTTAGAAATGTTCGATCATATCAAAATTGAATTAAGTGAGGCTGAAAAACTTTTAAAACGAATTCAAATATTTGATCCTATTGGTATTGCTTCTCGAAATTTACAAGAATGCCTTTTAGTTCAATTGGCAAATTTATCCTACGATCCATACTACACTTTTCTAGCGGAAGAAGTATTAACTAAGCACTATAATGATTTTGTTAATAAACGATTTACTCTTCTCGAATCGAAACTAAATTTAACCGAGACTACACTAAAACAAATTCTTGATTTAATTCACAAATTAAATCCTAGACCAGGAGAAGGAAACATCTCTTCTGAACAAGCAAATCAAATTAGCCCCGATTTTACGGTTGAAAAAAATGATGATAATTTTATTGTTTCCTTAAATGATAAAAGTGCCCCTTCGCTTACTCTTAGCTCAACATATTTAAAAATGCTTGAAAGTAATAAACGCAAAAGGAAAATTTCTCCGAGACAAAAAGAAACACATAAATTTTTACGTGAAAAATTTGAATCGGCAAAATGGTTTATTGCCTCTATTCAGCAACGACGAAATACATTAATGCAAATAATGACGGCAATTGTTGAAAAGCAATACACATTTTTTGAATCTGGACCAAAAGCATTAAGACCAATGATTTATAAAGATATTGCCGAAGAAATTCAGATGGATATCTCAACAATTAGTAGAGTAGTTAATGGAAAGTATGTTCAAAGTCCTGTTGGAATTCACGAGCTAAAATACTTTTTTAGTGAAGGACTTGAAACCAGTTCTGGCGAAGAAATTTCGAACAAGCATATTAAAGTATTGTTGAAAGAATTAATTGATGGAGAATCAAAAAGAACTCCACTTAGTGACGATAAATTGAAAGACCTACTCAACGAAGAAGGAATTAGAATTGCACGCAGAACGGTAGCAAAGTACCGAGAAGCTATGATGCTTCCTGTTGCTCGTTTACGAAAGGAAATTTAATTTGTTTCTTGACGCTTTAATTATCACATCGCTCTTTTTAGTTTTTGCAATTTCTCATTCAATACTTGCATCGCATAAATTTAAATTGGCACTTACCAAAAAAATAGGCGATAAAATAGCTTTCTATAGATTATTTTACAACTTGTCTGCAATTCTATTTTTTATGCTTATCTATTTTGTTTCGCCCAAGCCAAACTATATAATTTACGATTTAGCTTTTCCAGTTGATATTATTATTGTTATTCTACAAATTTTTTCTGGAATTATTCTTCTGTGGACAAGCAAATTTATTAATATGCGGGAATTTTTAGGATTAACTCAGGTAAACAGGTTTAGTAAAGGAACATACAGTATTGAAGACCTCGATGAAAAATTAGAACTACGAATTGAAGGACCATTTAAATATTCGCGACATCCAATTTATCTTTTTTCATCGCTCTTTTTAATACTGCGTCCTACAATGGATTTTTTCTATCTAATATTTTTAATAAACATGTTACTCTATTTTTATATTGGCTCCTATTTTGAAGAAAAAAAATTAGTAATCGTTTTTGGTGATGCATATAGGCAATATCAGAAAGACGTTCCTAAGATTTTTCCTAAATTTACGTTATGAATTAATAAATGAAACTTGTTTGCAGTACATTTGTAAGTATTCTTATTGCCATTCCCGATTGGCCCAAGTATTTTTAGGCAATACACTAATCGGGAATCTCTAAAGTTGTAAAAAATTCCAGCATTAAACAAGCAGGAATAACAACGCATTTTAAAATCTATATCTATGAATTATATGAAACTTATATTAAAAACATTATTATTTCTTATCATCATTTCTTCATCCTTTTATGCTCAGTATGAGGATGATAAAATTATTGCTGAAATTGGCTCAGTAAAAGTAACTGCTGGAGAATTTAAGAAACGCTATGAAATGGTTCCTCATGTTGGAAGGCACATAAAGGGACGTGAAGAACGATTAAAAGCGGAAACCATCTACTCAATTATTGCCGAAAAACTTTGGGCATTGGAAGCTGAAGAACTTGGTTTCGATTCAACAGATATTATGCAATTAACTTTTCAAAATGTGAAGGATATGAATTTACGCGATGCCCTTTACAGAAAGGAAATTACAAATAAACTAGTTTTTGACCCTTCAACTATTTCGGAAGCAAGAAGACGTGCGTTATATTATCTGAACACAAAATTCATTCATTCATTAGATGAAGCCGAAATAAATATTCTATCAAACAAAATTAGAAACGGTAGTCCGTTCGATTCGCTACTTGTTATGCGTCCTGAATATGAACTTCAGACAAACAACTTTTATCAAATTCATTATGGACAAATGGCTGAATACGCCGAGGATGTTCTCTATAATTTGAAACTATATGATGTATCTGCTCCTATTCAATCACCAGAAGGTTTCTATTTGTTCAAACTCTATTCAGTAGAAAATGAAATTATTACAAATGAAAAACAAGCCAAAACAATGGAGAAAAATGTTAAACGCACTACCGAAGCGAGAGCTGACGAAAATGCTTATCAGAAATATTATAAATCAATTTTCCCTGGACGTGAAGTAACAACGGACGGAGAATTGTTCTGGAGTTTTTCTAATAAAGTAATAAATGTTATGGATCAAAAAAGAGAGTCGGAAGGAATAAAACTTGGCGAAAGTGTCCGTTTAGCTCCAGAAGATTTTATGCAAATTAAACAAGAGTTTGGAAATGATTCTCTAGCCATTCCTTTTATTCAACTTGAGAATAATCCTATCTCTATGAAACAATTTATCTACTCGTTTGCATACGAGGGATTTTACTCTAGTGTAACAGACCCAAATCAAATTCGATCGCAACTAAATAGTCGAGTAAGACGATTTATAGAACTCGAATTTCTTGCTAGAGAAGCAAAGGATAAAGGGTTAGAAAATCTACCCGAAGTAAAAGAAGATATTCAAATGTGGCGTGATAATTATCTTTCAACTCTTTATAAACAAACTCTTTTCGATTCATCCAAAGTTACTGACAAGGAAGTTGAAGAATATTTTGCAAGCTCTAAATCAATTGCAAAAGCACAAACTATGATTAACATAATTGAGATTTCTTCCGATAATTTAGAGGTAATTGAAAATATTTTTGCTGATTTGGATAAAGGAATTGAATTCAAAGATTTAGCATCAAAATATTCGATGAGCGATAAAACTGAAAGCGGATTTGTTTCATCCAATTCTAAAGGTGAAATTGGAAGAATAGCTAAAGACCTTGCTGTTGGTGAGGTTTATGGTCCTATTCATGTTGAAAACAAGTATGTCGTTTTTAAGTTAGTAGATAAAAAGGAAGAAACCAGACAACTTCCAAAAGAGTTTGTTGAGATTAAACATGAACTTAAAAAAGAAATGAAAGGTAAACGACTCAGCAATAAAATGATAGACAACACTGTAAAGCTTGCAAATAAATATGGTGTTACTGTAAACGAAAAATTATTGTACAATTTACCAGTAACAAATTACAATATGCTGGTTTATAGGTATATGGGTTTTGGCGGAAGATTACTTGCAGTTCCTCTAACACCCAATTTTATTGAATGGGTAGAAAAGTGGCAAAAGAGCAAACAAGATTTGCCTTAAAAATTAAGATGATATTTGCTTATTTTAGCAAACTAAAATTGGAGAAATAAATGAAACGAAAAATTAGATCAACAACAATACTTGGGCTTATTCATAATGGACAAGCTGTTATAGGTGGCGATGGACAGGTTACCCTTGGAAACACTGTAGTAAAACATAACTCAAGGAAAATTAGAAAACTCTACAACGGAAAAGTGCTTTGCGGATTTGCTGGCTCTGCTGCCGATGCTTTTACTTTACTTGGAAGATTTGAAGAGAAGTTGGAACAATACCGAGGCAATGTTAACCGCTCTGTTGTTGAACTTGCTAAAGATTGGAGAACAGATAAATATCTAAGAAAACTAGAAGCAATGCTTGCAGTTGTTTCTGCAGAAAATTCTTTTATTGTTTCTGGAACTGGAGATGTAATTGAACCAGATGATAGCATTGTAGCTATTGGGTCTGGTGGGATGTATGCCCTTGCAGCCGCAAAAATGCTAGTAAAACACAGCAACCTTTCAGCAAAAGAAATTGCAATGGAAGCGTTGAAGACAGCAGGAAGTATTTGTATTTACACTAATGATAATATTAACGTAGAAGAAATAGATAAATAAATTTAGGATTAATAGGATTAAAGAATGAAGTATTCAAATGGAAGTTTAACACCTTCCCAAACAGTTGCAGAACTTGATAAATATATAATTGGGCAAGACGATGCGAAACGTGCAGTTGCTATTGCAATGAGAAATAGATGGAGACGCCAGCAAGTTGCAGATAATCTTAGAGATGAAATAATGCCAAATAACATTATACTTATTGGACCTACCGGTGTTGGTAAAACAGAAATTGCAAGAAGACTTGCAAAACTTTCTAACGCACCTTTTATAAAAGTAGAGGCTTCCAAATTTACAGAGGTTGGCTATGTTGGACGCGACGTTGAATCGATGATTAGAGATTTAACTGATATTGCTGTTAATATGGTAAGTTCTGAGAAGAAAGAAGAAGTTCAAGAAAAAGCTGCCGAACTTGCAGAAGAAAGAATTCTTGATATACTGATTCCCCCAGTCAAAAAACCAATTGTAAAACAGGCAGACGTTGTGGATGAAGTCAATGATGAAGTGGAAGTTGAGAACGAAACATTCCAAAATGAAAAAACTCGTGAGTGGATGAAACAGAAACTCAAAAAAGGTGAGATGGATGAAAAACTAATTGAATTTGATGCTAACGCTCCACAAATTGGAGTTTCAGTTATGGGCCCAATGGGAATGGATGATATGGGAATGAACATCCAAGATATTGTTAGTAGCATGATGCCAAAGAAAAAGAAAAAACGTAAAACCACTATTGAAAAGGCACGCAAACTTATTTTGCAAGAGGAAGCAGAAAAATTAATTGACATGGAAGCTGTTCAAACAGAAGCAATACGCAGAGTGCAAGAAACTGGAATGGTTTTTATAGACGAAATAGATAAAGTTGCTGGTGGTGGTTCCGATTCAAGAGGACCCGATGTATCGCGTGAAGGTGTGCAACGCGATTTACTTCCTATAGTAGAAGGCTCTACAGTTAACACAAAATATGGTGCTGTTAAAACTGACCATATTTTGTTCATAGCATCAGGGGCTTTTCACATTTCTAAACCATCCGATTTAATTCCTGAATTGCAAGGAAGATTTCCGATTAGAGTGGAATTGAAAAGTTTAACTGAAGAAGATTTTATTAAAATTTTAACAATTCCTGAAAATGCTTTATTAAAACAATACGCTGCTCTTTTAAAAACAGAAGGTGTTGATGTTAGTTTTTCTGAAGAATCAATTTCCGAAGTTGCTAGAACTGCGGCATATGTTAACGAAGAGGTTGAAAACATTGGGGCTCGACGCTTACATACAATTTTAACTACCTTGCTCGAAGACATTTTATTTGACTTGCCCGATAAAATGGATTCTAAAGAAATTTACATCGATAAAAATCTAGTTAACTCAAAACTTGATGCAATTGTTAAAGATAGAGATTTAAGTAAATATATTTTGTAAAACCACTATTAATCATCCCGCTAGTCGGGATGATTAATCTTCAAATGTAATCCCTTAATTTAATGATTCATAAAAAATTAGAATTAAATAAACCCTTATTAATAGCTATTAGATAATGTAACTTTTTCAAATATTAGAAGTCTAAAGTGACAAAATAATTAATGGAGATTGCATTGAAATACATTAACCTTTTTATTCTAATACTCACGACTTCCCTTTTTAGCCAGACCCTTAATCAAAATTCACTAAATGATAGTGTAGATGATTTTCTAATTTGTTCAGATTGGAGTTTAGATATTCCATCCTCAAACTGGGGTCTTAGTTTTGGTAATTCTAAAAATTTTAACGGCTTCCGTTTTAACTATCGAGATTGCGATGTTGAAACAATTAATGGATTTAACTTAACCATGTGGGATGCAAAATCAATTACTGATTCTCAGCGATTCAGGGTAAAGACAAATATATAAATTGGCTGCCCTCCAAATATGCCAATATATAGTCCTCCCCATGTTAAGCTTGAGTTAGTTTAATTTTTGTGTTTTGTATGTTTTTTTAGTTCATAATTTCTGTATGCCTTTACTTTTGTTTTACCGTTGCCCCCACTTAATGAGAGATTTATTCTAATCTGATTTGG
>JAQICK010000001.1 GCA_027858595.1 Melioribacteraceae bacterium | reverse complement strand
TGTGGTATTTTTATGGATAGTTGCAATATTATTAATTGTGGCTTTCAAAATTGCATCTAATGCTTATAAAAAATCATTAGTTCCACACGGATTTGCAAATTTTCTTGAAGTGCTTATCGTTTTTGTTCGCGATGAAATTGCAAAACCAACTATTGGTAAAGGTTACGAAAAATTTCTTCCTTACTTGCTTACGGTTTTCTTCTTTATACTTTTTAGTAATTTTATTGGATTAGTGCCTTATGGTGCTACTGTTACTAGTAATATTTCTGTTACAGTAACTCTTGCAGTAATTTCATTTCTGGTTGTTCAAGCTGGTGGAATGATGAAGAATGGTGCTTTTGGATATTTCAAAGGTCTTATTCCTTCTGGAGTTCCCGCATGGCTTTTGCCAATTATGTTTGTTGTTGAAATTCTTGGATTATTTACAAAGCCATTTGCTTTGGCTATTAGACTTTTTGCTAACATGACTGCAGGTCATATAGTAATTTTAGCTCTTATAGGACTTATCTTTTTTATGCAAACTTATTTTGTAGCTCCGGTTTCGGTTGCGTTTGCATTATTTATATATTTGTTGGAAATTTTAGTTGCATTAATACAGGCATACATTTTCACGATGCTATCATCGTTGTTTATTGGTATGGCTGTTCATCAAGATCATTAAAATAAATTAAACTATAAACGGAGGAAACTCATGGAATTTGCATATTTAGCTGCTGGTTTTGGTGCTGGCTTAACAGTTATTGGTGGAGCATTTGGTATTGGTAAATTAGCTAGTTCAGCAATGGATGCTAGTGGACGTCAACCAGAGGCTGCTGGTGATATTAGAACTTCAATGATTATTGCTGCTGCTCTTATTGAAGGTATCTCTCTTTTTGCACTTGTTATTTGTATTCTTTTAGCTCTAAAATAATATCTTAAAAATTTAATTTGGAGTCTATGTTTTTTAGACTCCAATAATAATTATAAAAGGAAAAGATTAAATGGCTAAAATGATAAATTTGGCTTTTCTTGCTTTCAGTGGTGGAGAGTCATCGGGCGGATTGCTTGATGTAAATCCAGGATTAATATTTTGGGTTGTTATCACTTTTGTACTTCTTCTTATTATACTTAAGAAGATGGCTTGGGGTCCAATACTTAATTCTCTTAACGAAAGAGAATTGTTTATTAAGGATTCTATTGATAAAGCTGAACAAGCTAGAATTGATGCTGAAAAATTGCTTGAAGAAAACAAAGCTAATTTAGCAAGAGCAGAAGAAGAAGCACAAAAAATTATCCAACAAGGTAGAGAATACTCCGAAAAACTTAAAGCACAATTGCTTGAGGAAAGCAAGGGTGAAGCTAAAAAAATGATTACTGAAGCTATCTCTGAAATTGAAAGAAAAAACCAAGAAGCTTTTAATAACTTAAAAGACCAAGTTGCTGATATTGCTGTTAACGCTGCCGAAAAAATTATCAGAGTAAATCTTGATAAAGATAAGCAGTCAAAATTGGTTGATGAATATTTAAAAGATTTGAATAAGAATTAGTATGAGTAATTTTAATATATCTACAAGATATGCCAATGCTTTAATAGAATTTGCCCAAGAGAAAGACTCGTTGGAACAAGTTTCTGATGATATGATATTGGTCGAAAATGTATTATCTGATTCTAAAGAATTAAGAACTGTTCTTAAAAGTCCAGTTATTAATAACGCTAAAAAGAAATCTATTCTTCAAGAAATATTTGTGGATAAAACAAGCAAAGTTTCTATTGAATTTATTTTATTTGTTAATATTATAAATAGAGAAAGCATACTTTTTGATATTGCAAAAAGATATAACGCATTAAGAAATATTAAATTGAAAAGAGTGGAAACAGAAATAAATAGTACGGTTGATTTTTCTGATGAACAAAAAAAATATTTGCAAAAACAATTAGCAGAATTTTCTCAAATGGAAATTATTCCTACTTATAAAACGGATGAATCTTTAATTGGTGGTTTTACTGTTAAAATGAATGACACAGTTATAGATGCTTCAGTAAAACAGCAACTCAAAAAATTAAGAAAAAGTTTAGTTTCTAACTAATAAAAATTGAAAAACAAGAAGGTGTAGATATGGCTCAGGTGAGACCGGATGAGATATCAACAATTTTAAGACAACAATTAGCTGGCTTTGATAACGAAGCAGAAATTTATGATGTAGGTACCGTGTTACAAGTTGGCGATGGTATTGCAAGAGTTTATGGATTATCCAAAGTAATGGTTAGTGAGTTGGTTGAATTTCCTAACAATGTTATGGGAATGGTTCTTAACCTTGATGAAGACAGTGTTGGTTGTGTGCTTTTTGGCGAATCGCAATTGATAAAAGAAGGTGATACTGTTAAAAGAACAAAACGACTAGCTTCATTTCCTGTTGGAACTGCAATGCTAGGACGTGTTGTTAATCCTCTTGGTGAACCCATTGATGGTAAAGGTTCTGTTGAGCATGAAGCACTTATGCCAATTGAGAGAAAGGCACTGGGTGTAGTAACTCGTCAATCTGTTTCAGAACCTCTTCAAACTGGTATTACTGCTGTTGATGCTATGATTCCTATTGGACGTGGACAACGTGAGCTTATTATTGGTGATAGACAGACTGGAAAAACTGCAGTTGCTATCGATGCAATTATCAATCAAAAAATTACACACACAGAAGAGGCAAAAGCTCGAGGAATTGATCCTGTGTTTTGTGTTTATGTAGCCATAGGTCAAAAGGACTCTACTGTTGCACAAGTTGTTGCTAAACTAGAAGAACACGGTGCAATGGAATACACAACTGTTATTAATGCTGGAGCATCTACGCCAGCACCATTACAATACATTGCTCCTTATGCTGGCGCAACACTTGGCGAGTTCTTTCGAGATAAAGGTCAGCACGCGCTTGTAGTTTATGACGATTTATCAAAACAAGCCGTTGCTTATCGTGAACTTTCTTTATTGTTAAGAAGACCTCCGGGCCGTGAAGCATATCCTGGAGATGTTTTTTATGTTCATTCACGTTTACTTGAAAGAGCTTCAAAACTTAACGACAAACTTGGTGGCGGTAGTTTAACTGCACTTCCAATTATTGAAACTCAACAAGGCGATGTTTCTGCATACATTCCTACAAACGTAATTTCAATTACTGATGGTCAAATTTATCTTGAGCCAAGTTTATTCAACGCTGGTATTCGTCCAGCTATTAACGTTGGTATTTCGGTTTCCCGTGTTGGTGGTAGTGCACAAATTAAAGCTATGAAAAAAGTTGCTGGTTCGTTAAAACTTGATTTAGCACAATATAGGGAATTGGAAGCATTTGCAAAATTTGGTTCTGATTTGGATAAAGCAACACAAAGAACTTTAACACGTGGTGCAAGATTAGTTGAATTGCTAAAGCAAGGCCAATATGTTCCAATTCCTGTTGAACAACAAGTTGTTAGTGTTTTCTTAGGAACTCAAGGTTTTATGGATAATCTTCCGATGGAAGATGTAAATAGATTTATTGCAGAATTTCTTGAATATATAGAATTAAAAAATCCAGAAATTCTTAAAGTAATAAATAATGAAAAAGTATTAAGCGACGCTACTGTTGAAAACATTAAAACCAGCGTTAAAGAATTTTCAACTAAGTTTAAGATTTCTGAATAATTTATGGCAACTTTAAGAGATATAAAACGTAGTATAACTGGTGTAAAAGGCACACAGAAAATCACTAAAGCAATGAAAATGGTTGCTGCTGCTAGGTTAAACAAAGCACAGGAAAACATTATTAATGCTAGACCATATTCAAGAAAAATAGCTGACGTATTAAGTCAGTTACTTAACGTTGAAAAAAACTATGATCATCCACTTATAAAAGAGAGTGGCGATGAAAAAATAGCAATTATTGTAGTTTCATCTGATAGAGGATTGTGTGGTGCGTTTAACTCGAACATAATTAACAAAGTTGAAAAATTAATTAATAACAATTACTCAGAACAAAATTCCAACAATAATGTTTCTCTTTACTGTATTGGTAAAAAAGTTAATGATTACTTTACACGCCACGAGTATAATGTTGTTGAGGGTTTTAATGGAATTTTTGGGGACTTAAAATTTGATTTTGTTGCACAACTTAATAAGCAATTAACTGGTAAGTTTATTCCAGGAGATTATAATAAAGTTATTGTTGTTTATAACAAATTTAAATCGGCTGCACAGCAAGAGATTATAGAACTTCAGCTTTATCCAATAAATCCAGAAGTGTCAGTGGAAGAAGTTCAAGAAGAGAATTTAGATTATATCTTTGAGCCTGATAAAAAAACAATTATTGATGGATTATTACCGCAATATCTAAATGCACAAGTATGGGCAGTTTTACTTAACTCCTATGCTGGAGAGCTTGGTGCTCGTATGACAGCAATGGATATGGCAACAGAAAATGCTACCGAAATGATTAGCTCACTTCAACTTACTTACAACAAAAGACGTCAAGCAGCTATTACTAATGAAATATTAGAAATAGTTTCAGGTGCTAACGCTCTTCAAGGAAATTAATCCTTAAGCAGGAGAACACCATTATATGCTAGACGATTTAACCCTTAAGATAGACAAAGCCCTCAAAAAAGTTACAGGCCAGGGGCGTTTAACAGAACAAAACATTTCTGATACAATGCGAGAACTTCGCAGAGTATTACTTGATGCCGATGTTAACTACAAAGTAGCAAAATCATTTATTGAGGATGTAAAAGTTAAAGCTCTTGGCGAAGAGGTGCTCGCATCTGTTTCACCTGGTCAGTTAATAACAAAAATTCTTTACGACGAACTTACAAGTCTTATGGGTGGAACTCGTTCCGAGTTAACTCTAAATCCATCTGGACCAACAATAATTTTAATGGTTGGTTTACAAGGTTCAGGTAAAACAACATTTAGCGGAAAGCTTGCAAAATACTTGCAAGATAAAAACAGAAAAGTTTTATTAGCTGCTGCCGATGTATATCGTCCAGCTGCAAAAGAGCAATTGAAAACTCTTGGGAATCAAATTAATGTTCCGGTGTTTTCAATAGATGAAAGCAAAGACGCTGTTCTCATTGCAAAAGAATCTGTAAAGTATGCATCTGAAAATGGGCTAAACACAATTATAGTTGATACTGCCGGACGACTTCATGTTGATGAAGATTTAATGGATGAAATTAAAAGAATTAAATCTGCAATAAATCCAACAGAAATTCTTTTTGTAGTAGATTCAATGACAGGTCAAGATGCCGTTAATTCAGCAAAAGCATTTCACGATGCGGTTGAGTTTGATGGAGTTGTTCTTACAAAACTTGATGGCGATTCACGTGGTGGTTCAGCCCTATCAGTTAAGGCCGTTGTAGATGTTCCAATAAAATTTACAAGTCTAGGTGAGAAGTTAGATTCAATAGAAATATTTCATCCAGATAGATTAGCCTCAAGAATTCTTGGCAAGGGTGATGTAATTTCACTTGTGGAAAAAGCTCAAGTTCAATTCGATGAGAAAGACGCTCAAGATCTAGAGAAAAAATTACTATCCAATAAATTTGATTTTGATGACTTTCTAAAACAGATAAAGATGATTAAGAAAATGGGATCATTAAAATCATTGCTTGGAATGGTTCCTGGAATCGGGACACAAATAAAAAACACTGATATTGATGAGAACCAACTTGTAAAGGTTGAATCTATTATTCAATCAATGACAAAAATGGAAAGAACAAATCCTAAAATTCTTAATGGAAGCCGAAGAGCTAGAATTGCAAAGGGTAGTGGTAATTCAATTCAGGAAATAAATAGATTAGTAAAACAGTTTAAAGAGATGGGCAAAATGATGAAAATGTTTAAAGGAAATAAAAATCTAAAAAAAACTTTTAGCAAAAAAGGAAGATTCAAGAGATAATTTTTTATAGCATTTTTTTATTGAAAATAAAAAATATGAAAAAGTAAAAAAAAAGTAGTAATTTAAAGTTTAATTAATATAAAAATATGTATGGAGGTTCTTAATTGGCTGTTAAGTTAAGATTAAGACGAATGGGAAAGAAAAGACAACCTATTTATAAAGTGGTTGCTGCAGATGAAAGATCACCGAGAGATGGAAAATTTATTGAGGCTATTGGTTTATATAATCCAATTACTAACCCTGCAACTGTTGAAATTCAAGAAGAAAGAGCATTATATTGGCTTGGCGTTGGTGCACAACCAACACAAACAGTAAAGAATCTGCTTTCAAAAAAAGGAATTTTATACAAAAAAGAATTATTAGGTTCTAGCTTGAAAGAAGAGGAAATTGCAGTTAAGTTAGATGAATGGTCAAAACACCAAGAATCTAAATTAGCATCTAAAGTTGTTAAAAAGGCAGAAGTAAAAGCTGAGAAAGTAGAAGAAAAAAAGATTGAAGAAAATGTATCAGAAGCTGAGGGTACTGTTTCTGAGGACGTAAAAGAAGAAGAAAAAGCAGACTAGTTCGTTTTTCTTCTTTTAATTGTGTGCCCTTTTTCTAAATTATGAAAGGTATTCTCATGAAGGAATTCATCGAATTTATTTCTAAACACCTTGTTGATACTCCAGACAGTGTGGTTGTGGAAGCAACTGAAAACAACGACAAAACAATTGAACTTTCTTTGAAAGTTGGTGCTGATGATGTTGGAAAAGTTATTGGTAAACAAGGTAAAACTGCTCAAGCGATGAGAACTTTACTTACTGCAATTGCTGCTAAGGATGGTAAAAGAGCAATTTTGAAAATTTTAGATTAAGATAGTTGTTTGGTATTATTGGAAGATCATTTTTTAATTGCGGAAATTGCATCAGTTTATAATGATGATGGCTACGTGAAAGTTAAATCGTTTTCCGATTTTCCTGAACGTTTTTTTCTTTTAGAAAAAGTTTACATTAATATCTTCGGAGATTTAAGAACATTTATTGTAGAAGATGTTCAAGAAATTGGGAAGTTTTTTATTCTCAAGTTTAAAAACTTTAATTCCGAATCTAGTGTGGATTTTTTAGTAGGCACCTCTATTTTTGTGAACAATACAGATTCTGTCTCTTTAGATAAAGACACTTTTTTTATTCACGATCTTATTGGATGCAAAGTTTTTTTTAATACAAAGTTCTTTGGAAATGTTGTTGACGTATTAAACTTAAATTCAAGCGATATTTATGTTCTTAATGACGAAAATGGACACGAGAGATTAATTCCAGCTGTGTCAGATTTTGTTGAAACTGTGAATATTAAAGAAAAAAAAATAAGTCTTAAAATAGATTTTGATGAGTTTAGTGATGATGAGAATTGATATTATCTCTGCAGTTCCAGATTTGTTAATTAGTCCTCTAAACACTAGTATTATTAAAAGAGCTCAAGATAAAGGTAAGTGTAAAATTGCGATTCATAATTTGCGAGATTTTACACACAATAAGTATAAACAAATTGACGATAAGCCATTTGGTGGTGGTGCTGGAATGTTATTAAAGCCAGAACCGTTCTTTGAATGTATTGAAATGTTACAAGCAGAAAGAAATTATGATTATATAATTTTCACCTCACCAAAGGGAAAATTATTTGATCAGTCTTATGCAAATAAAATTTCTCTTGGAAATAATATCATAATAATTGCCGGTCATTATAAAGGCATTGACGATAGAGTTAGAGAGAGATTTGCAACAGATGAAATTTCAATTGGTAATTTTGTTCTTAGCGGAGGTGAACTTCCTGCCCTTATTATTGCAGATGCTGTGATTCGCTTAATACCTGGAGTGTTAAATGATAGTGGATCAGCTTTAAATGATTCTTTAATGAACGATGAATCAGTTGAGGCTCCCTATTACACTCGTCCAGCAGAATATAAAGGGATGAAAGTTCCAGAGATATTACTTTCAGGACATGATAAAAAAATTTCTGAATGGAAAGAAGAAAAATCGATAGAGTTGACTAAAAAGTGGAAACAAATAAATACAATGGAGTAAATGATGGATAAATTACAAGAAATTGTTGAAGATCAGGTTAGAAAAGATCACCCAAATTTTAAATCGGGTGATAGAGTGAAAGTACATGTTAGAGTTATTGAAGGTAACAAAGAGAGAACACAGGTATTTGAAGGCGATGTGATTGCCATGAGTGGATCTGGAATTACTAAATCTTTTACTGTTA
This sequence comes from Melioribacteraceae bacterium, assembly GCA_027858595.1. Classification (GTDB taxonomy): domain Bacteria; phylum Bacteroidota; class Ignavibacteria; order Ignavibacteriales; family Melioribacteraceae; genus 1-14-2-50-31-20. The sequence goes on along the minus strand of JAQICK010000001.1, from coordinate 2,222 downwards.
GAAAAATTTCAAGTGGTGTTGGAGTTGAAAGAATATTCCCATATAGCTCGCCTAAAGTAGCTAAAATTGAAATAGTTAGAGAAGGTAAAGTTAGAAGAGCAAAACTTTACTATCTAAGAAATCTTTCTGGTAAAGCTGCAAGAATTAAATCTAAAAATATTAGATAAAATAATTTTTATTAAGCTCCAGTATGGAGCTTTTTTTTCAAAAAAAAATATAACTAATGAATATTATTATACCCCAAAATATTTATGCAACATTTTTTGCATTGTCTTTGCCTGATAGCCAGAAAGAAAAAATAATGGTTAAGGAATCATCTCTGATAGTTCAAGAATTAGAGAAAAATAAAGATGATATTGGATTTATTCCATCCTTTGATTTGTTGCGACATCCTGAAATTTATATATCAAAAAAAATTGCTATTTCTTTTGATGGTCTACTATCAAATTCGTATTTATATTTTATGCCCGAGCAGAATAATTTAGATAAAATACTTCTACATGGTGATATCACATCCAATGATTTATTACTAACCAAGATTCTTTTTCCTGAGCAATATGGAGTAGAGCCTGAGATAGCTCTTGACACTCAAGCAATTGATTTCGAGAATAATAATTATTTAATTGTTGGAATTGAAAACGATATTCATCCTATTACAAATAATGGAATAAGTTTTTCAGATCATGTTGCCGAGCTAATTGATTACCCTTATGTTAATTTTGTGTTAGCATCTTATAACAAAGAGAGTTTAGTGGAGTTTGAAGAAAACTTAACAAATCTGAATGAACAGATTAATAAAAATCTTCAAGAATATTTGGGCAAATTGAAACTTGAGGCTAAATTAAATGATTTGATTGTTGACAATATAAGTTCAGTCTATTTTGATTTTACTAAAAATGAAAAAGAAGCTTTGGATGAATTATTAAAATTACCATATTACCATGGTATCACTGAGGATTTAGTGGAAGTTAAATTTGCTTAATCTTTTTTTCTAATTAAAAAATTTTCAAAAAGTATAAAAAAATGCACTTCATTTGAAGTGCATTTTTTTTGATTTATAATTTTAGAATCTCCAACGTGAGCCAAGTGTTAGTGCAACTCGGTCTGTTTCATTTGCCTGAACCCAACCATTAAAGTTTGTTAAAGCAAAACTGAACTCAAATAAACCTGAATCAATTCCAGAACCAACCGACCAATAAAATCCATCTCTGCCACCTACTGAGAATCCAGTTCTGATTGGCCAAATATCCCAAGGTCTCCATTCTACACCAAGCGAAAATCTTGGATTAGTGCTATTTCTTGGTACATTGTTAAAGCCTTGGTTATAATCCAAAGCAACAAGTAATCTACCTGGAATAGCATCTGTAAGCTCATCCACTTGCACAGAAGCACCTAACCTAAGTGCAGTAGGCAATGATGACGTTACTTCGTCTATATAGACTCCATCAGCTTTAATTGCATTTTCTAAAGAATCAAGTATCCCTTCATCAGTTATATCTGTAACATCAATTGAAAAATCAGATTCAAATTTAACAACGTTTGTATTCCAAGTCATACCACCAATGTCTGTAATTGCAAAACCAAATGTGAATGCATCCATTTTAGCAGTTAATCCTAAATCAACTCCAAATCCAGATCCTGCAGTTTCTGGCATTATACTGAAACCAAACCCATCATCATTTGATAATGTTGAATCAATTCCATAGTCCAAATTAAAATCTGGCGATACTGCAGCATATCCAATAAACTGACCGCTAACATTTATTGAATGATCTGCATTAGTTGTAACTACCATGTTTGCAGTTTCAGTTTCAGCATAGGCAAGTCCTTGAATATATTTCAAACTAACTCCAGCCGAGACCATATCTAAATCAAGAAAATCATTAAACACGTTAGTTATTTCACGAGAATATGAAAGAGTGAAATCACGCAAGTAATTTTCGGATGTTCGCAACTCATTCATTTCGTATACACTTCCAGGAGGATTTCCGTACATTGCAAACTCAGCAAGTCCTTGAGGAATAACAGTTACTTGAGAAACATTGTCACTCATGCTAAATGCAAAAGTTCCAACCTCTTGTCCACCATTTACAACAGCTGTAAGATAATTTATTGAAAGGTCTGAAAAAATTTCTCCACCACCTTCAAACAAATTAACAAATCTTTCTTTATCAGCGTCAGTTAAGTATCTAGCGTTGCCGTTTTCATCACCACCAAAGAAA
>JAQICK010000339.1 GCA_027858595.1 Melioribacteraceae bacterium | reverse complement strand
CTTTTCTAACTGTTTCGCCTCTGCTTACATTTCTATCTCTATTTGCTGTATGTCTGCCACCATTATTTCTTAAACTTGTCCAGTGCTTGTCGTTTCTATATCTAACATCCGAAGGATAGTAATTATTTCCATATCCACCACTGTAATATGAGTCTCCGTAAACATAGCCTCCACTATAGTACGGACGGTAATATGGTGTATAATATGGACTACAATATGGATCGTAGAAAGGATCATAATATCTTCCCCAAGAACTATAACCAACAGAAACATAAACTGGTGCATAATAGTCCCATCCCCATTCTGGAGGATAGTTATTAATTATTGTTATTTCTTGTGGTGCTTCGTCATAATATTCTTCTTCTAAAAATCCTAAAGAATAGTAATATTCTACAACTTCAGGAGATTCATAATAATTTTCATCAAATTGCCCGTATGATTCTTCTTCATATTCTCTTGGAGTAAAACTTGTATAACATCCAGTAAATGATATTCCTATCAAAGCAAGTACCCAAAATCTATTTTTCATAACATCCTCCATCTGTAATTTATAGTAGTTAAGACAAAGATTGTGCCGAAAACATTAAAGTTTTACATTCTACTTATATTAATTCCGTTGATTTATATCGGGGAATAAATCATTCATAATTAGAGAAATTTCTTACAAAAAGCATGTTCAGAATGACATTGTTTTTATTTTGTGGAAATATCATAAAATGGCATTTAGCAAAATATTTTATACTACTTTGTTCTAAGTGTAGTTAAAAAAGGAGAAGTGTATAATAATGAATACAACAAAAACCATAGCAATTTAATTTAATTTTGTTCGCTTTTTGAAATATGCGAAAAGTGCTTTATCAAAAGGAGTTGAAGTCTCAATCTGATTATACTCAATTTTACTGTTTAAGCATTCACTTTTCAATTTTTCCAGAAAATCTTTCATCGCACTTTGATATGCTTTCTGAATTTGGTGTGGTTGAGTTGTTAGCTCATCCTTTGTCTCTTTATCAACAAAAATTGCATCTTTTTCAAATGCAAAATTCTTTTCAATAGGGTCAAGAATTTGGAAAACAATTACTTCATTTTTTTTATACTTAAAATGTTTTAATGCAGTAATTACAGAATCAACGTCGTCAAAGAAATCAGAAATAATAATTACAAGTCCACGTTTCTTAATTTTTTCAGCAACTGTGTTTAAGCATTGAGCTGTTTCAGTTTTACTACTTGAGGTTGCATTTTCTAACCCACGTAAAAGTGTTTGTAAATAAACTCTTGTAGAGCGTGGAGGAAAGTATTTTTCAATTTTATCAGAATACAATGAAAGACCAACCGAATCTTGCTGAGATACCATCAGAAAACTCAAACTTGCAGCTAAAATTTTTCCGTATTCAAGTTTAGTTAAACTTCCTATTTTTCTATAATCCATCGATGCACTGACATCAAGCAGTATATGAGCTGTTAAATTTGTTTCCTCTTCATACTGCTTAATAAACAACTTATCACTTTTACCAAATACTTTCCAATCAATATTTTTAATTGGGTCGCCTTGCATGTAGGCTTTATGCTCACTAAATTCAACACTAAAGCCATGATAGGGCGAACGGTGAAGCCCAACTTTAAAACCTTCAACCACCGCTTTTGCTTTTAACTCCAACGATTTGAGTTTTGAAATTAAAGCAGGCTCTAATCTAGAAGTCAATTTTTGACTACTATCCACCACAGCCTATTTTACAACTTGTTTCTGAAGAATTTGATCTGGAGATAACCCCATATTTTGAATTTCTGATTTTGCAGACTCTGCCATATCCGATTCTGGATATAATTCTACAAATTTTGTGTATGTAGCTTTAGCATCATCCAATTTACCAAGTTCGTTTGCTTGAATAAATCCTATCATAAATAGTGTTTGAGGAGCTTTTTCATCATCAGAATATTTTTTCTGATATTCTCCGTAAGCCTTAATTGCCTTCGCGTAAGAATCTTCTTTAGTAATCTCTTTATTCACTAATCCATGGTTTAATTCACCAGTTTGCAAAAGTGCAATTTTGTAATGTTCACTATTTGGGAACTCATCAACAATTTTTTGAAAATCAGTTAAGGCTGTTTCAAATTCTTTTGCATCCATACTTTTTTGTGCTTGTTCAAAATAGTCTTTATCACTTTTTGAACTACAGCCTATAATGAAGATAAGAGATAGAATTAAGAGAACAAATGTTTTTTTCATTTTGATTACCTATATTTATTAAAAATCATTAAAACTTCAACAGAAAGATTGTCGGTAAATTAAGAAACGGTCTCACTTTCTTTAATGAGTTAGCACCTTATATTAGGA
>JAQICK010000041.1 GCA_027858595.1 Melioribacteraceae bacterium | reverse complement strand
AAAGTTGAAAAGCATAGATGTCCTTTTTCCCAACAAAGTAACTAATAACATATTCGTTACTTTTAAAATTGTGTTGAATATCATTGATAGAAAATTGATTGTTTCCAATTAAATGTTTTTCCATTGATGGATTAGTTAATACGATGGAATCTTTTACATCTTCAAATTGATTAATGAGAGATGTTAATTCATCGTCATTGTATAAACCGCTGTTCAGCTTCCATGTAATATCATAATATATTTTTAACAGCTCATCATTTTTAGCTGAGTTCTCAAGTTTATGATTAACCAAGTTCTGACGAGTATTTTTTGCTTTAGATTTTTCAAGTATTTCAAAAGCAGCATCAAAATTATTTTCAGAGAGATATAAATTAAAAAGTGAATTATAAACAGAATAATAATTTGCAAAGAATTTTATTTGTATATCCGCTTTTGTAAAAAGGCGATAGAAATTCAGATCAATTATATTTATTGCAGCGTGATAGTATTCTTCAGCTTTTTCAAATTCGTTTTGCTGTTCATAAATTTCACCTAATTTCTGGTTGGCTTTTATTAGCCCATTAAAATCTTTCGATTTATCAGCATGGTATTTTGCTTTCTCAACATATTTAATTTGGCTTACTCTATTATATTTAAGTCCACTTATATCGCCCATTAATAAATTTTGAACACCAAGTAATTGGTTATAGCCAATAGAATTAGTGGTTGCAATTGTTTTATCCAAGAGCGAGAGTGCTGCTGGAACATCATTCTGCTTAATTAAGATCTCTGCTAGAAATGTGTTTGATAATATTTCAGAGTAAACATCGCCATACCTTTTTGCCATATTTGAAGAATTAATTAAGTAAGATTGTGCAAGAGAGAGTGAATCAAGCGAGTTGTATATTATCCCAATTTTTTGTCCAATTTCTAATTTTAGATAGGGGTTCTCAGATTCAATTAAACTACGTTCACTTTGTTTCAACATTTCCAGTGCTTTTTGTGGCATGTTTAGATTGTAATACAAAACTCCAAGCCCAATATTAATCTTTGCATCTGCTGGAACATCCTTCATTTGCTTTGCTATTGTTTTTGCTTTTGCATAATAATCAAGAGCCTTGGAATAATCTGAGAGATTTGTGTAAACATCACCCAATCCACGCAGAGCAAGCATTTTAGTTCTAACATTTTCGCCAGCCTCACTTAATCCTATTTCATAATATTTAATGGCTCTTTTATAATTCGCAATATTTAAATAACTATGTCCAATATTAATTGCAGTAGATGCAAAGCGGTTTTTGTTTTTTAATTCTTCAAACAGATTGAGGCTCATCTCGTACTTTTCTCGAGCTTTTATTTTCTCGCCGGTATAAGTATATGAAACGGCATATTCAGTAAGTGAAGTAGCTTCCAATTCTTTGTCGCCTATTTCAGAAGCTAATTTGCTAGCGTCCTCAAAATTTATTCTAGCTTTATCAATAATTCCTTGCAAGTCCCGAATCATTCCCAAGTTAAGTGTTGCTTTAACCTTTTCGGTATTATAGGAAGTTTCGGTTGCAATTTTTAGTCCGCGTTTGTATAGCTCATTCGCTTTGTCGTAGTTGCCTGATAGATAGAATAGTGACCCAATTGCAATTGTAACCTTGGTAATTAAGGGGTCGTTCTTTTTTAATAAGTCCGAAGCCTTGTTGAAATATTTTAATGCCGTCTTATAATCACCAAGATTTCGATAAGAATATGCTTGCATAAAAAGTGGATCAAATGAAGTTGAATCTGATTTCAAAACGTTGTTAAATAAATTTTTTGCTTCGTTATACTCTGCTTTTTGATAAGCAAGTTGTGCCTTCAAATAATTTTTGTGTTTTTGGGATTCTATTTTATCCAATTGATTTTCAATTTTGGATTCGTTTTTAGTAATTCTAGATGTTTTAATTAGTACATCGTAATACGGGTAGTGTGTGGGGGTTCCATCCAGCAAGCTAAGTAATATGTTGAATGATTTATTAAAATTATTATTTCTAAAAAGAATTAAGCCTTGTAAATATTTGGTTTCAAAGGTTGGATTTAATTTTTTAAGAAAATTTAGTTCTGAATCGGATTCAACTTTATTGTTGATTATATAAAATTCGTAGTCTTCAAATATCTGTTGTGGAAATGTGTTTCCAGCAATTTTAGCTTTTAGCTCTAGTATTGATTGTTGCTGAGAAGCAAAACTAAATTGAGATGTGAGAAAAGAAATTAGAATACAATATTTTAAAATAATTTTTAAAAGTCGCATTACATTTTTTGCTCAATTATTTCTAATAACTCTTTAGCTTGTTTTGAATAACTTCCTTTTTTATTAACGACAATTTGCAAATATTTTTTTGCCTCTTTAAAATTATCTTCAATTAAGTAACCTTTTCCAATGTAGAAATATGCGTTGTCATTAATGTTTGAAAACGACCCAGAATTGTTTTTGCTAATTGATTGCTCAAAATTAGCAATTGAACTATCGATATCTGTTTCATTAAATGAATGGAATAATCCAAGAAAATCTGATTCTGATTTTTTAAGATAGATTAAACCAAGCATATAATTAGTGTAGAAAATAGTTTCGTCACTCGAATTATTTTTTATATCTGTTTTCAACAATGCAATGGCTTCGGTGTAATTTTCATTACTAAGTGCTTTAACGCCGTAGTGAAAATTAGATGATACTCTACCTCGAGTTGTGGAATAGTTTGTGAGTTCAGATAATTCAGAAATACTTTTATACGATGATGAAGTTAGTTCTGAAATAGAAAAAAGCGAAAAAGAGAAAAATGCTATGATAGCTGCGGAGGCAAAAATGTATTTGGTTGTAAATAAATTGAAAATTTTAGCTGGTTTATTTAGCCCACTATTTATTACAGTTTCGTTTTTCTGCTCAAACTTTTTACCTACATAATTATCAATCTCGTTATATTCTTCATTGAATAACTCAAATTCTTCTTGGCATTTAGAACATTTCGAAATATGGTTTTCAATTTGAGGAATAAATTTAATTATGGAATTATCTTCTAGTGGCAAATTATTATTAAAGAGAACGTATTCTGATATTAAATCACTATTTAAATGAAAATTGTTTTTCATATCTCTTATCAAATTATATATAGCTTCGTATTTTGTAAGAGCAGGATCGTTATTAATCTTTTCTTTCAAGAAAACATTCTCGTCATTTGTTAAGGTTTCTTTTGAAAGAAGTTCTAGTATTTTTTCTTGTGTAGTCATAATTCTTATAATTTATTGTTCTTTATAGATATAGTGTCTCAAATAGAAAAAAGGGACATTTCATTCTAACTTTTCTTTAATTTCCTGAAGAGTGCGATACAACATTTTTTTTACGGCATCTTCGTTCTTTTCTAGCTTTTCTGCAATTTCACTAAATTTAAGTCCCTCCCAAAATCTCATTTGGATGATGTTTCTCTTTTTTTCACTAAGATTATTCATTATTTCTACGGCTTTGGCAGAATCTAAAGTAATTTCGGGGTCTGTATTGTCAGCACTCTCGTTGCGGGCTTCATCTAATTCAAAATGAGGATGTTTTTTCCCTTTCTTATACCAATTAACAAAAACGAGAAACAAAACTCGTCTGAGCCAATGTTCAATATTTTCTATTTTGTGGTATTGTTCAGCAAATGAGAGATACACATTATTTGCTAAATCTTCGGCATCTTCAATGTTTTGTAGCTTGCCAGACTTATGTTTTATTTTATAATAATTGAAAGATATACGGCGAATTGCATTGGAAAGATTTGTAAATGATTTTGAATCACCAGATACAGATAAATGGAGAAGTTTTTCTAATTCTTCTCCTGAAAAATTATGATATGTAAAATTTTGTAGATCCACTTACTTTATTAATCCTAATGAAAATTATTTTGAACTGAACCTTAAAATAGTAAAAAGAAGGAGCATATTATACACTCCTTCTTTTTTAATACAGAAACTATTTTGTGTTTAGACTATTTTAGCAAACTCATTTTTTTAACTAATCTAGTTGCATCTGCTCGTAATTCGTAGAAATATACTCCTGAAGATAATTGTGCAGCGTTAAAATTAACGGTGTAAGCTCCAGCACTTTTATATTCATTCACTAATGTTGCCACTTTTTCACCAACAATGTTGTAAATAGTTAGAGATACTTGTGAATTGCTGTTCAAAGTAAACGCTATTTTTGTTGAAGGATTAAAAGGATTTGGATAATTTTGTGATAAAGTGAATTCAGTTGGCTGAGTTGCTATAAGACTCTCAAGACCTGTAACTTTAGCCGCAGATAATACTATTAAGTTGCTTACATCTGGAGAGCTAAAGGTAACAGTATTATTATCAGTATCAACTGTTGCATCAATTGTATACCAACTTTCTGCCAAATCATCCCAGCCATTTACAACTATTTTACTTTCATCACTATTATACATTTCCATTTGCAAATCAGAATAGTGGAAACTATAATCGGCATTATTTCCCAAACTCATTTTTCTACCCATCATCATATTTGTACTCATCAACATATTTGTTCCATCAGAATTGAGCATATTAATTTCGTAGCTTGCAAATACGTTCATTCCATTTCTATTAGAAATGTTTTCAGGGGCAATTTCAAAAAGTTGGCAAAATAAAGAATCTGGCAAATGAGAATTTCCACCCATATGGCCAGTGCCATTAGATTTATTCCAACCAGAATGTAATTTTATTTGGTCACCACTATCAAATGGAGAGTGGAAAGTTCTAGAGCTATCCATTGTTCCATTTGCCCAGCCTCCTCCAAAATGCGAACCAATAGAAGAAGAATCTCTCCAAAGTAGACCATCAATTTCATATACAATAATCATTGGTTCAACCATGCTAGTTTCTAATTGACCACCAACTATTGAAACCACATCACCGTTTACAGGTCTTATTGCACCAGATTGTGGCTGAAACCAAAATGGACCAAAGTTTAATGAATAATCAGGTGTGCCATCATTGTTAGTATCTAAGTAGTAGTGATTCATATAAAATGTTGTATCAACTAAAGTTGTACCGGTTGTTGTTATGTTTGTGAGTGAATCATGTTCCCAACCAAAGCCGTAATTTGATCTACGATTGTGGTGATTTCTCATTTTATAATCCCTATGTCACAAGTTATTCCAATCCGAAAAGTAAGGATCTCTCCAAAATTTACCATTTAATTCATAAACAATAATCGTTGATTCTTCCATTCTGGAACTATCTCGTAAACCACCTACTATTGATATACTTTCTCCATCAACTGGGCGTACTGCGTTTGAGCTATCAGGTGCATACCAGTATGGCCCAAAATTCAAGTGATAATCGGCAATCCCGTCGGTATTTTCATCAAGATAATATATTGAATGTAAAGAATCGGATTCAATTACAATTGCTGTCCCTGAAACAGTAATTGTATCAAGTTCTGTGAAATTTCTATCTCGGTTATCATGCATTTGAGCAAAGAGAAGACTCATCATACCCATCATGATTATTGTTGTTAGTACTTTTTTCATTTCGTGTTACTCCAGTTGTTGTAAAATATAATTAATGCTTTCATGGTGTAGTGTCTTGAATGATTGGAAAGGGACATTTTTTATATTTTATTTTCTCTTTTTATGTTATTAGTTTTAACTTCTTTATAAAAACTTAGAATTAATGAAATACAAATTTTTAATGGCAACTATCACAACATTCAATTTTATTGCTTTT
>JAQICK010000199.1 GCA_027858595.1 Melioribacteraceae bacterium | reverse complement strand
TTCTAGGATTGAAAGAATTACGGAGTTATTAACTGGAAAAGAGAAACATTCGACAGACGATTTCAAAAAGTATCAGCATGATTTTTTCTCACATTATGCTAAACATATTACTCCCTTTATTCTAGATGCTTTTCATGATGTTAAAATAAGTGATGAAAATCTCAATACAGCACTTAGTTTGCTACGTCAGTGGGATTATATGATTGATATGAAGAGTCAAACCCCAACAATATTTAATGAATTTCTTTTGAAGCTGATGAGAAATATCTTTCTGGATGAAATGGGGGAAGAACTTTTTAATGAATATATATTTGTGGCTAATGTTCCATACAGAAAAGTTAGTGAATTATTAAATGAGAAAAATTCAGAATGGTGGGATGATATTTTAACTGATTCAGTTGAGAATAGAGATGAAATAATTAGACAAAGTTTAGTAGAGACTCTCGAATCGCTGGAAGGAAAATTAGGAAAAGACATTGCATTTTGGCAGTGGATGGAACTGCACACAGTTACATTTAAACATATGTTTAGCAATAGTTCGCCAATGCTTGCTAATTTATTAAACATTGGACCATTCCCGATTGGCGGTGATGCAACAACAATTTTTAATACTGAATATTCCTTTACTAATCCTTATGAAAACAAATTAGGTCCAGCACTTAGATTTATTTTTGACTTTGCTAAACCAGATGAATTGAATTTTATTCTTCCAACTGGACAATCTGGATATTTTATGAGTGAACATTATAGCGATATGACCAAGAGTTGGATTAATGGAAAATATCTAAAAGTAAATATTAATACTTCTGATATTGCGAATAGAAATTATGAATTGTTAAGATTATTAAAAGAGTAATATAAAAATGTAAAATATAGTGATTAACATTGTGCACTGATTAGTAATCTGTGAATAATAATTATCGTGTTATACAAATCTAAGATTCTATTTGTAAGTAAATCAAGAGAGAAAATTGTAAATTTATAATCCAAAAAAAAGAGATATTATGAGAGTTACGGAACACCTTTATAAAGCAAATGAAACATTAATCAGTTTTGAAATTATTCCTCCAAAACGTGGTGGAGATATTAAACAGTTGCTAAATGTATTAGAAGACCTTGTTAAATTTAATCCACCATTTATTGATATAACTAGTCACGCGGCCGAAGTCCTTTACGAAGAGACTCCAGACGGTGGCTACAATATGAAGATAAAGCGTAAGCGTCCTGGAACTCTGGGAATTTGTGCTCTTATCCAAAACAAATATAGCATTGATGCTGTTCCTCATGTAATATGTAACGGATTTACAAAAGAAGAAACAGAAGATTTTTTAATAGAGCTACGTTATTTGGGAATTGATAATGTCCTTGCTGTACGTGGGGATGATAGTGGATATAAGAAATCAGTTAAGTTTGGACGTTCTACCAATGAATATGCTGTTGATTTAGTTAAACAAATTGACAATATGAATAAAGGGATTTATGTAGAAGATACTCTTCTTGATGCTGACAAAACAAATTTTTGTGTTGGTGTTGGTGGATATCCTGAAAAACATTTTGAAGCCCCAAATATGGATTTGGATATTAAATATGCTAAACAAAAAGTTGATGCCGGTGCAGAATATATTGTAACTCAAATGTTTTTTGATAATAAATATTATTACGAGTATGTTGAAAGATGCAGAGAAATTGGTATTGAAGTCCCAATTATTCCTGGTCTTAAAATGATTACAACAAAAAATCAATTAACATCGTTGCCAAAATTATTTTCTATCGATTTACCAACAGAATTGGTAAACGAAATTTCTGAGGCAAAGAAGGAGCACTTATTAGAAATAGGTGTTAACTGGACTGCAAAGCAAGTTGAAGATTTATTAAACAATAGCTCACCAGCAATCCATTTTTATATTATGCAGAATGCAAAACCCATAAATATGCTAATGAAACAATTGAATTTATAAAAGTAGAAGCCAATGAAAAAATTAAAAGACATAAAAATAAATAGAAGACGAGCCCAAAAAT
>JAQICK010000236.1 GCA_027858595.1 Melioribacteraceae bacterium | reverse complement strand
ATAAACGATATTTCTTACATACTTAAAAATGGTACTTGCTACGAAATAAACAAAGACAACATCGATGTAGAATTGTTTCATTTTGGGTATAAAGCAAGAGTTTAATTAAGTATCACTTTATTTATTCATACTTGCTTTTTCAACTAAGAAAATAAAAAACCAATTTGCTTTTTATATTTAGACAAATTGGTTTATTTTGATAAAAAAATATTCCTTCATATTATTTTCTGGAGATGGTTTGTTATCCAAAATAGTTTCAATTTTATTAACAACATCTTCTGTTAATAAATTAACAAAATCTAATGCCTTCATATTTTCTTTTACTTGATTGGCAGAAGAAGCACCAGTAATAACTGTACTTACATTCTTGTTCAACAAAGTCCAAGTCAATGCAAGTTGAGCCATTGAAATTCCAAGTTCTTTTGCAACAACTGTTAGTTCTCTAACTTTTTGAATGTTTTTTTGACCATCATCAGATAATAAATTATTCTTCAACCATTCGTACCCAGGTAGCGAAAGCCTCGTATTATCAGGAAGTCCATCGTTATATTTTCCAGTAAGAATTCCACTTTTAAGAGGTGACCAGATTGTAGTTCCAAGTCCAATTTCTGAATAAAGATGTTTAAATTCTTTTTCAACTTTTTCACGATGAAGCATACTGTACTCAGGTTGTTCCATTAGAGGTGCAATTAAATGTTCACGTTTAGCAATTTGATATGCTTCCATAATTTGCATTGCTGACCACTCGCTGGTTCCCCAATAAAGAGCTTTCCCTTGATTGATAACATGATTCATTGCACGAACAGTTTCTTCCATTGGAGTTTCAAAATCTGGACGATGGCAAAATATTAAATCAACGTAATCGGTTCCAATTCTTTTTAACGAAGCATCTGTACCTTCTAAAATGTGCTTACGAGACAAACCTCTGTCATTTTCTCCTTTTCCACCCCAAAATATTTTTGTTGAAAGAACTAAGTCTGAACGCTTCCATTCTGCACGATTAATAACTCGTCCCATCATTTTTTCAGCTTCGCCAGCTGAATAGACTTCTGCATTGTCAAAAAAGTTTACACCATTATCGTAGGCTTCTTTCATGCAATTGTATGCAACATCATCATTAATTTGATCATTGAATGTTACCCAAGTTCCGAATGATAAAGCTGAAACTTTCAGTCCCGATTTTCCCAAATATCTATATTCCATTACTCCTCCATTGTTGAAAATTTTAATATTTTTATAACTATACCAATAATATAATTATTCTATATTTAATTTTATATCTTATTATTTAGAAAATATAATTTTGGGAATACTATGCAAACAATATTAGGCTCTGGTGGAGCAATTGGAGTTGAATTAGCAAAAGCATTAACATCATTCACCGATTATATTCGCCTTGTGAGTAGAAATCCAAAAGCTATTAATAGCACAGATAAACTCTTTTCAGCAGATTTAACAAATACCGAAGAAGTACTAAAAGCTGTTGAAGACTCAGACGTTGTTTATTTAACCGCTGTATTTGAGTATAAAGCAAAAGTTTGGAAATCAATTTGGCCTTTGGTAATGAGAAATGTGATTGATGCTTGTAAAATCCACAAATCAAAATTGGTATTCTTCGATAATGTTTATATGTATGATTCCAGTTTTGCTCATAACTTTACTGAAGAAACTCCCGTAAATCCACAAAGTGAAAAAGGAAAAGTTAGAGCTGAAATTGCAAAAATGATTTTGGATGAAGTAAGTACAGGCAACTTAACTGCTTTAATTGCACGCTCTGCCGATTTTTATGGGCCTAACATTAAAAAAACAAGCATACTTACAGAAACTGTATTTAATAATCTTTGGAATGGCAAGAAAGCAAATTGGTTGATTTCTCTAAACTACAAGCATTCATTTACATATACTCCAGATGCTGGAAAAGCAACGGCGTTATTAGGAAATACTGCGGATGCTTATAATCAAGTTTGGCATTTACCTACAGCGGCAAATCCATTTACAGGAAAAGAGTGGATTGAAACTATTGCAAAAGAAATGAGTGTTAAACCAAAATCTCAAGTTCTACCAATGTTTCTTCTAAATATTCTTTCTCTGTTTATTCCACTAATGAAGGAATTAAAAGAGATGGTTTATCAATACGATAGAGATTACATTTTTAACAGTTCCAAATTTATAAATCGTTTTAATTTTACTCCAACGCCATATAGCGATGGAGTAAAAAACATTATACAATTAGAATTTAGTACAAGAGAACAATAATATGAATAAAAAGGTAACTGGAATTGGCGGGATATTCTTCAAATGTCATAATCCGAATGAAATGAAGGACTGGTATAATAAAAATCTTGGATTAGTAACTGATGAATATGGCTCCCCTTTTGAATTCAGAAATGCAAACAATCCTGAAGAAATTAATTATTTGCAATGGTCTCCATTCTCAGAAGACACAAAATATTTTGCTCCCTCCGAAAAAGAGTTTATGATAAACTACCGTGTTGAGAATTTAGTAGATCTTGTTGCTGAACTTAAAAAAGACGGTGTTGAAATTGTTGATGAAATTGAAGAATTCGAATATGGCAAATTTGTTCATATAATGGATCCTGAAGGAAATAAGATTGAACTTTGGGAACCAGTTGATAAAATATTTACAGATATGTTAAAAGGAAATACCACAAACTGAAAAAATATATAATTTTGATAATCATTTTAGGATTATTCACATCATGTAAAGATTCTAATAATTCAGAAAAAACATCAAATAATAAAATTACTACAGATAGCCTAATACTTCAAAAAGAAATTAAAACTAATGAAATAGAAATATTG
>JAQICK010000368.1 GCA_027858595.1 Melioribacteraceae bacterium | reverse complement strand
ACTTAAACAAAATGGTGTTACTGACTTTAGAAAATATTTTAATGACTATCCGGAAAAGGTTCAGGATTCTATTGCAATGGTGAAAATTGTTGACATTAATAAAGCAGTTTTGGAATTGTATGAAGCTAATTCAAAAGAGGATTTGCTGCAAAGTTTGCAATCCATTTTTACAAAAAAATCAAATAGTGTATTTAAAGAGGAATTTATAACCATTGCAGAAGGACGAACAAGATTTGAATTTGAATCGGTTAATAAGACACTTAATGGTAATGAAAAATTTATTCATTTAAAATGGTCTGTTGTTCCAGGCAGTGAAGAAACACTGGAAAGGGTTTATGTGTCTACTGCAGACATCACTAAGCGCAAAAAAGCAGAGGAAGAACTAAAGCTTTTCAAGAAAGCATTAGAAACTTCTACAGATGCATTTGGAATGTCGACTTTTGAAGGCAAACATTATTTTCAAAACAAGGCCTTTAGTGAATTATTTGGGGATATTGGAAATGATCCTCCAGCGAGTATTTATGTTGATGAGAAAGAGGGGCGAAAAGTCTTTGAGACCATTATGGGAGGAGATTCTTGGGTTAATGATATAAAGATGTATGGAAAAGGAAAAAAGGTCTTAGATATATACTTGCGAGCTTTTCCTACTAAAGATGAAAATGGTAATATTATTAATTTAGTGGGAGTGCACACAGACATAACCACGCGCAAGCAGGCGGAAAAGGCACTGCGGGAGAGCGAAGAACGATTTAGCAGGTTGTCGAATTTAACTTATGAGGGAATTGTAATTCATAAAGATGAAATTGTAATTGATGCGAACTCATCTTTTATTAAAATGTGTGGTTATAAAAGAGAGGAAATAATTGGAAAAAATATTATTCAAATGATCATTCCAACAAAATATCATGAAGCCCTATATGCAAGTATGCAAAACGAGGTAGTGTTGCCTTATATAATTGAAAGTATTAGGAAAGATGGAACTTTACTTCCACTAGAAATTGAATCGAGAGCAATAGAATATGGTATAGATAATCAAAATGTTCGCGTTGTAGCACTAAGAGACGTTTCTATCAGAAAGAAAAGTGAACAAGAGATACAAAAGCTCCTCAATGCTATTGAACAAACACCAGTAAGTATTTTAATAACAAATATTGATGGAAATATTGAATATGTTAATCCAAAATTTACAGAAGTAACGGGCTATTCATTTAACGAAGTTGTTGGCCAAAATCCAAGTGTTCTTAAATCAGGAGAGCAAGCAGAAGGTTATTACGAAAATATGTGGGATACAATTACTTCTGGAAATGTATGGACCGGTGAGTTCCTTAACAAAAAGAAAAATGGAGAACTATTTTGGGAATCTGCATCTATTTCGCCAATTAAAGATAAAGCTGGAATAGTAACACACTTTGTTGCAGTTAAGGAGGACATTACAGAAAGTAAGTTGGCAAAAGAAGTTTTAATTGAAAGTGAGGAAAGATATAGAATTACTACAGATGCTACCGGAGATGTTTACTATCAGTTAAGCTATGAAAAAATGAAATATATTTATTTGCATCCAAACGTTGAAAAATTAACAGGCTTCAAGAAGGATGAATTTAATTTGCGAAGCATTATGCTTGAAATTCAAGATAGAGGGAAAGTGATAAAATCCGAAGATATTAGGGCACATAGAAAAACAGCTTCTACCGAAGTGTACAATTACGAATACTTGATTAAAACAAAAAGCGGTAAAGAAAAATGGATTTCTGATAGGTCGTATCCTCTTTTTGACAAAGATGGTATTTTGATAGGTAGCTATGGTGTGCTTTCAGATATTACTAAAAAGAAAAAAATGTTAAATGAAATAATTGAATCTAAAGAGATGGCAGAAAATGCAGATAAAATGAAGGATATTTTCCTTGCACAAATGTCGCACGAAATACGAACACCGATAAATGCAATTGTGGGTATGTCCTCGTTGTTAAAATATGATTTTGAAGAACTAATAGATGAAGACCAATTAGCAAACTTTGATATAATTGAAAGAGCTGGCAATAGAATAATTAGAACCGTTGATTTATTATTAAACTTATCAGAAATTCAAGCAAATACATATAAACCAGATATTACAGAATTTGATATTGTTAGCGATATTCTATCTTTACAATTAGCACAACACAGACGAATTGCTAAGAGGAAAAATATTGAATTAGCATTTAATTGTAATACAGTAAACACAGTAATAAAAGCAGATTCCTATACTGTAAACCAAATATTTGAACAGCTAATAGATAATGCAATAAAATATACAGAAGAGGGTGAAATTATTATTGAGGTTTCCAGAAATGAAAAAGACCAACTTTTGGTAGAAATAAAAGACACTGGAGTTGGAATACTAGAAGAATATTTACCTCATCTATTTGAGCCATTTTCGCAAGAAGAAATGGGCTACACACGTAAGTTTGATGGAAATGGAATTGGAATGGCATTAGTTAAAAAATACTGCGAGTTAAATAATGCTAAAATTGGAGTAGAAAGTGAAAAAGGTGTTGGTTCTACTTTTAGGGTTAAATTTTGTTAAAATTACTGAGAATAAGAAAATTATAAATTAGATGAATGAGTTAAGGTAAAAAAATGCAAAACAAAACATATTCATTAGCAGATATTACAAAGCTAAAAAAACAGATTGCAAAACTGGAGTCAGAATTAGTTGTTGCAAATAAAAACATTGATAAGCTTAGTAACGTTGAAAAAAAATATATTTCCGAAAGAAAATTATTCAATGCTTTCTCTGAGGCCTCTTTTGAAGCAATCTTTTTATCAGAAAATGGTATTTGTACAAGGCAAAATATAACTGCTGAAAAAATGTTTGGTTACACTCTAGAAGAGGCAATTGGCAAGCCAGGAATTGAATGGATTATTGCCGAAGATCGCCTAATAGTAGAGAATAATATTTTATCTGAATATGAAAAACCATACAAAGTAACAGGACTTCGCAAAGATGGAAGCACTTTCCCTGCAGAAATTAGAGCAAAAAACAACACGACTTATCTTGAAAAAAAAGTTCGAGTAACTACGCTTTCAGATATTTCCGACCGTATGTTTATAGAAGAAGAATTAAAAGAGAGCGAAAAAAAATATCGTACAATTATTGAAAGATCTAACGATATGATTTGGTCCCTAGATCACGTTGGGAATATTATTTTTTTCAATAATAAAGTTGAAAAAATCACAGGACTAAAATTTAGCGAATATGAAGGTAAATCCTTTATACATATTATATTAGAAGAAGATATTCCTATACTCATGGATATTTTTACAAGAACAATGAAAGGTGAGGCTATAGATTATGAACTTCGGGTGTCTTCGCCCTTTGGGTTAGTAACAATTGCAACACATACTGCACCAATATATGATGAAAACGAAGAAATTACAGGAGTAATTAGTTTTGGTAAGGATATAACCAAAAGCAAAGAAGTTGAAGAAATGCTCAAAAAAAGTCACAATAAATATCAAGACTTATTTGAAAAATCAAAGGATGCTATACTAATTATTCAGGATGGAACTTTTGTTGATTGTAACAAGGCAGCAGTTGAAATGTTGAAGTACAAAGAAAAGTCAGAATTACTTCTAACTCACCCTTCTGATTTATCTCCAGAAAAACAACCAGATGGAAGATACTCGAAAGAGAAGTCTGAAGAAATGATGAACATTGCTGTTGAAAAAGGAAGCCATCGTTTTGAATGGAATCATGTCCGAGCAAATAAAGAAAATTTTCCTGTGGAAGTATTATTAACATCTATTACTAACGAAGATGGTTCGCAGACATTGCATACCACTTGGCGGGATATTAGTAACAGAAAAAAGGATGAAAAACTTCAAAAAGCCTTATATGATATTACAGAGGAAGCTAATAAAGATAGTTCCGTAAGCGAATATTACAAATCGTTACACGGAATAATTAAAGAATTAATGCCCGCTAATAATTTTTATTTAGCTATTCATAATAGTGAAACTAACATAATTAGGTTTCCATATCATGTTGATGAACGCGATGCACATCCAAAACCAAAACTATTAGGTAAAGGCTTAACAGAGTATGTACTTAAAACTAAAAAGAGCCAGATAATAACGGCTGAAAAAGATAAAATTCTACAGGAAAGAAATGCAGTTGAACTTAGTGGTGAGTTTACAAAAATTTGGGTTGGAATATATCTTAAATTTGAAGGAAAATATAAGGGCGTTTTGGTTATTCAAGATTACGAAAATGAAAACGCTTATGATAATGAAAGCCTAAAAATACTGAAGTTTGTTTCAGAGCAAATAGTTAAGGTTCTTGATAAGAGATATGCGGACGCCAGCCTTCGGGAAATGGTTGAAAAATTATTTGAAGCAAAAGAACAATTAGAACTAATTAACAAAAACAAAGACAGATTTTTCTCAATAATTTCTCATGATTTACGTAGTCCGTTTATGGCGTTAATGGGAATTTCCCAAATGATTTCAGAAGACATGGATAGCATGTCCGTAGGTGAAGTTAAAGAAATGACAGGTGCAATTTATCATTCTACACAAAATCTTAATAAGCTTATAGAAAACCTACTTAGTTGGTCACGTTTACAAATGGGAACCTTCATAATCTCTCCGAAAGAAATTGACATGAAGGAAGTTTCAAAAAATGTTGTAAACGTACTACAACTTTCTGCTAAAGAGAAAAACATTACAATAGAAGACAACATTGCTGAAACTAATGTATTTGCCGATGAAGATTGTACAAATACAATTTTACGTAACTTGATTAACAACGCAATAAAATTCACTGAGCGGGGTGGTAAAATAAAATTATCATCAAAGCCAGCTAAGGATTTAATTGAAATAACAGTTAAAGATAACGGTATAGGAATTAGAAAAGAAGTGTTAGAAAAAATATTTAGTATTACAGAAAAAATTTCTGAAGCCGGAACAGAAAAAGAAGTTGGTACAGGCTTAGGACTAATACTTTGCAAAGAGCTAGTTGAAAAAAATGGTGGTGAAATTAGAGTTAAAAGTGAATTAGGTAAAGGATGCAAGTTCGTTTTTTCTTTGCCAAGAAAGGAAAAATCTTAATGTTATGGTCTGTTGGGAAAGAAGTAAGTAAAATTATTTCTTAATGTAAGTTATTTCTCAGATAGTAGCCGAAAATAAAATGAGTGCAAAGAAAGAACATATTGCGAATTGAACAATGCAACAATTGAAGTTGAAAGTGAAAAAGGAGTTGGTTCTACTCTTGAGTGATTTTTGGTGGCTAAATTCTACCGAGGGTCTTTGAGACTCTTTCGGAGTATGCATTTGGCAAACGGTTTTTAATCACTATCTGAGCTAAATGTTTTATCTTCGAATCGCTGAAATTTTGCTGATGATATGTATATATTTGTAAATCAACACCGTAATTATTAATATCTATGTAGATATAAGGTTAATCAAATGAAAAAACAGAAAACAGATTTTATTAAATTCACCCAAAGATGGGGAATTCTTTCTCTAATAAGTCTTGCTTTAGTCCTAATAGGATTTGAAATAGTTACAACTTATCTGGATTTTAATTTTCGTTCCAATAAAACGCGTGAAGAGTTTATCTCACAACAACAAGCTTTGATAAAACAAGAAGTTAACCATGCAGTTGATTTTATTGATTACAAAACACTGTTTGTTGATAGCGTTGACGAAAATACTAAAAAGGAACTACTAGAAACAATCAACTTAATACGGTTTGGTAAAGAAGGCTATGTTTTTGTTAATAGATTTAATGGAGATGCTTTAGTTTCTAACGGCAATATTTTTAGTGGCGAAAAAAAATTGTGGGAGGTTTTCCCCAAAGATGTAAAAAAAACAAAAGCCCTTTTTGAAATGGAATATAATGCTGCCCAAAAACCAGAAGGCGATTTTATATATTACTCATTTGCTAAATTAACAGATTCCACAAAGGAATCTCCTAAAGTCTCCTTTATTTATGGAATACCTAGTTTACAATGGTTAGTTGGTGCAGGTGTTTATCTTGATGATGTCGAAAAAGATATTGCTTTAATGAAAAGTATTTTAATAGACCATATTTTAATAAATATGATCTATACCATTGTAATAGTTATTGTAATAATAGCATTTTTTCTTCTCCTCATTAATATTCAATTTAAAAAACTTAAAAATGATTTTGACCAATTCAATTTGTTCTTTAAAGAGGCAGCATACGAGGATGAACCAATAAAATTAGAAAAAATTAAATTCTCTAATTTTGAAGAAATGGCAAAGAATGCAAATATTATGTTAAATGATAAAATGGTTGCCCAACAAGAAGTTAGGGATGAAAAGGAACAACTTTTTGTAACAATCCGCTCTGTGGGTGATGGACTTATTACAACTGATAACACAGGTAAAGTTGAATTAATGAACACTGTTGCTGAAAAACTTACAGGGTGGAGTAACGAAGAAGCAAAAGGAAAAGAGTTAAATAATGTATTTAACATCGTTAATGAAAACACTAGAAAGCAAGTTGAAAATCCTGTAGGCAGAGCAATTGCCGAAAACATAATTATAGGACTTGCAAACCACACTATACTAATTTCAAAAGACGGAACAGAATATAATATTGCAGATAGTGCTGCACCAATTAAAGATACTAATAACAATATTCGTGGAGTTGTGTTAGTCTTTAGGGATATTACTGAGGAATATAAAATTCAAGAAGAGTTACGGCAAAGTGAAATACGATACAACAGACTTTCTGATTTAACTTACGAAGGAATACTAATTCATAAAAACGGAATAGCTATTGATGTAAATTCTGCACTTGAAAGAATTTCAGGCTATACTGCAGAAGAATTAATAGGAAAGAATATAATTCAACTATTAGTTCTTAAAAAATATCATAAAATTCTTTTTCAAAACATGCAAAGTGAAGTTATAGCACCATATGAAATTGAAGGAATAAGAAAAGATGGTTTAATTGCAAAACTAGAAATTGAATCACAAAATATTGGCTATAAACTAGGCAGTGAAAACATTAGAGTTACAGCTATTAGAGATATAACAGAAAAATCAAAAATGTTGGATGACCTGGTTGAATCGAAAAAGAAAGCCGAAAATGCGAGTAAACTGAAATCGGTATTTTTAGCACAAATGTCACACGAAATACGCACACCAATAAATGCCCTAGTAAGCATGTCATCCCTTTTGAGGTATGATTTTGAAGATGAAGCAAATCAAGACCAACTAATGAGTTTTGAGATAATTGATAGAGCTGGTGGTAGAATTATTAGAACTGTGGACCTTTTGCTTAACCTATCCGAAATTCAAACGGGCACATATGAAATAAACTCAACCCTGTTTAATTTATATGTTGATGTACTGTCTCTGGTGATTGCAGGTAACAAATCACTAGCAGAAAAGAAAAAAATAAAATTAAATCTAAATAGCACTTCCATCGATTCAGATATGTTGGCCGATTACTACACTGTAAATCAAATATTTGTGCAGTTAATTGATAATGCAATTAAATATACCAAAGAGGGCGAAGTATGTGTAACAATAGATAAAAATGAATTGGGACAGCTTGTTGTAGAAATAAAAGATAGTGGTATTGGAATAGAAGAAGAATATTTGCCAAAATTATTTGAACCTTTTTCACAAGAAGAAATGGGCTACACACGACAATATGAAGGCAATGGAA
This sequence comes from Melioribacteraceae bacterium, assembly GCA_027858595.1. Lineage (GTDB taxonomy): Bacteria > Bacteroidota > Ignavibacteria > Ignavibacteriales > Melioribacteraceae > 1-14-2-50-31-20. The sequence continues at coordinate 212 of JAQICK010000368.1, read as the reverse complement.
TTGGAATGGCATTAGTTAAAGAATATTGTAAACTAAATAATGCCGAGATTAAAGTTGAAAGTAAAAAAGGTGTCGGAACAATATTTAGAGTAGTTTTTAATTAAATTATTGGATAAATATTTATGATGCATTTACATCCGAAAAATATAGTTAAAGTTATAATCCTTCTTTCTTTTTTGAGCATAACTAACATTAGTTATGCTCAAAAAAAT
>JAQICK010000020.1 GCA_027858595.1 Melioribacteraceae bacterium | reverse complement strand
ACTATTTTAGCAGTAGTTTCAGGTTTAACTCTAGCAGGAGCAAGTGCAGTTAGTCATGATCTGTATGCTAATGTTTTTGCAAAAGGTAAAACAAATGAGATGACTGAAATGAAAATTTCAAAATACTCAACTATTGGTATAGGAATTCTTGCTATGCTATTGGGTATAATTTTTGAAAACCAGAATATTGCATTTATGGTTGGTTTAGCTTTTGCAATAGCAGCAAGTGCGAACTTTCCAATTTTATTTTTATCTATGTATTGGAGTAAACTTACTACAAGAGGTGCCGTAATCGGAGGAACTTTGGGCCTGTCTACAGCGATTATCCTCGTTATCTTGGGGCCAATCGTTTGGGGAGAAATCTTAAATGGAGATCCAGCTGCGGCTATTTTTCCATACAAGTATCCAGCGTTATTTTCGGTTACTATTGCTTTTGTTAGTATTTGGTTTTTTTCAATAACAGATAAGAGTGAAAGTTCTAAAGATGAAATAAAAGCTTTCGAAGACCAATATGTACGTAGTCAAACTGGTATTGGTGCCGAAGGCACTGTTAGTTAAATTAATTAGAAAGGGGAATACATATGTCACAAGTTTTTGAACCAAATAGAGAATTTAGTAAAAATGCTAGAATTAAAAATATGTGTGAATATAAAGAATTACGTTTACAAGCCGAAGAAGATTTTGAAGGCTATTGGGACAAACTTGCAAAAGAAAAGATAGATTGGTTTGAGCCGTATGATACTGTATTGGATGAGAGCAATGCTCCATTTTATAGTTGGTTTAATGGGGGTAAATTAAATGTTACTCACCAATGTTTAGGACGTCATCTTAAAACAAGAAAAAATAAAGCCGCTATTATTTGGGAAGGTGAAGATGGTAAAAAAAGAATTATAACTTACCTTCAACTTTATTATAGAGTAAATAGATTAGCAAACCTTATGAAAAATCAATTTAATATAAAAAAAGGTGACAGAGTAGTTTTATATCTTCCAATGATTCCTGAAGCTGCTTTTGCAATGCTTGCATGTGCGAAGATAGGTGCAGTTCACTCGATCGTATTTGGAGGTTTTTCAGCTGAAGCTCTTAGAGATAGAGTAATTGATGCTGATGCAAAATTAGTAATTACTGCTGATGGTGCTTTTAGACGTGGCCAGCCATATATGTTAAAACCAGTTGTTGATGAAGCTTTAAAAGAGGGTTGTGAGTGTTGTAAAAAAGTTTTAATAGTTCAGAGAAACTTTGAAGATATAGATTATGTTCCTGGTCGTGATTACGTTTATAACGAAATGATTATGAATGAATCTCAGCACTGTGACCCAGAACCTATGGATTCTGAGGATCCACTATTTTTACTTTATACAAGCGGAAGTACGGGAAAACCAAAAGGTGTTCAGCATTCAAGTGCTGGATATATACTTTGGGCTCAGTATACAATGGAGCATGTATTTGATGTAAAAGAGAATGATACTTTCTGGTGTACAGCTGATGTAGGATGGATTACAGGACATACTTATATAGTTTATGGGCCATTGGCTATGGGTGCAACAACAATAATGTATGAAGGTGTTCCTACTTTCCCTGATGTTGGACGTTGGTGGAAAATGATTGAAGAACATCGTGTAAATCAATTTTATACAGCACCAACTGCAATAAGATTGCTTCACAAGTTAGGTGCTGATGAGCCTAAAAAATATGACTTAAGCAGTCTGCAGGTTTTAGGTACTGTTGGTGAGCCTATTAATCCTGATGCTTGGATGTGGTATTACAATGAAATTGGTGGCGGTAACTGTTCTATAGTTGATACTTGGTGGCAAACTGAGACAGGAGGGCATATGATTACTCCACTTCCTGGAGCTACTCCTATAAAACCAGGCTCTGCAACTTTTCCATTGCCAGGAATTATGGCAGAAATAATCGATGAAGAAGGAAATCCAACTCCAAAAGGAGAAAAAGGATTCTTGTGTATTACAAAACCTTGGCCATCTATGATAAGAAATATTTGGGGAGATTCTGAAAGGTTTGTAAAATCATATTTTGGGGATTGTAAAAAAGACGGCAAACCTGTTTACTTCTCAGGTGATGGTGCAATGTATGATGATGATGGATATATAGTCATTACAGGACGAACGGATGATGTTATCAATGTTTCTGGACATAGACTAGGAACTGCTGAGATTGAAGCAGTACTTGCTCATCACTCAAATGTTGCTGAGGTTGCAGTTGCTGGAAAACCTGATGATATAAAAGGTGAGGGCATCTTTGCTTATATCGTTTTAAAAGGTGAAGATTCTATAGGTGAAGAGATAGAGATGATTCAAGAGTTAAATAAACTAATCATTAAAGAGATTGGTAATATTGCTAAACTTGATGATATTCTTTTCGTACCAGGGCTTCCTAAAACAAGAAGTGGAAAGATCATGAGAAGAATTCTTCGCTCAATTGCAAAAGGTGAAGCTATAACTCAAGATACTTCAACTTTAGAAGATCCGTCAATAGTTACTACAATAGAAGATTTATTTAAGAGGTAAAAAATATAAAAGAGGCGTGATAATTGCGTCTCTTTTATATAACGATGAATACCCTTTTTGGCTAAAAGGTGATGATATATTGAGTGGAAAATGAGGGCTTTAGCAAATTTTTATGCAACTTAAAGAGTAGCTATTTTTTAACTCTGTTTTTCATAATTCCATAAATAGTAATAGCTATCCAAAAAACTTCTATTAAAAATGAGCCTAAATTAAAATGCACGAATAGAGAGATTATAAGTAAAATTGCTCCAGT
>JAQICK010000032.1 GCA_027858595.1 Melioribacteraceae bacterium | reverse complement strand
ATGCTAGATGTTTCAATGTCAACTACCGGCTTTTTTAAAGGTGATAAGTTCATTTCCTTTTTGAAAGAAAGAATCAAGACATATCAATTTTCAAATCTTAAAATTCCAATTAAAATTGTTGCAACTGAATATTGGAATAAAAAGGAACATCACTTTACTTCTGGAAATTTAATTGATGCCGTTAGGGCAAGTTATGCTCTTCCAACATTATTTACCCCAATGAAATTAGGACCTGGGCTATTTATGGACGGCGGAATGGTTAATCCTCTTCCTTATGATATAATTCAAGAGGAATGTGATTATGTTATCGGCGTTGATGTTTCATCAAAAAAAGGGATTAGTAATAGTGAAATTCCAAATGCGTTGGACTCACTCTTTGCCTCATTTCAGATCATGCAAAATTCTATTCTTAATCAAAAATTAAAATTATCAAAACCAGATTTGCTTTTAGAAGTTGACGTGAAAGATGTTAGAATGTTTGAATTTAATAAAGTAGAATTAATTTGGAAACAAGCAGAGAAACAAAAAAAGATTTTGAAAAAATACTTAACAAAAGTATTGTAGAACTAAGTAAAGTTCCTGCAATCTATTTAACAATAAATAATACAATTTTGATTACTATACTATAAACGAAGTTAGATTGCGGTAATTTTTAATTAAACTATAATTTACAGATGTTGAACTCCACTAAAATGATGTTTAAAAGTAGAGGACGGTCATGCCCATCCTCTACAGAACAACTTAAGATTCATCCAATGTAGAAATATTACCAGGGTCTTGTCCTAATTCCTTAGCCTTTAAAACACGACGCATAATTTTTCCACTTCGAGTTTTTGGTAATGAATCAACAAATTTAATTGATTCTGGCTTTGCAATAGGACCAACTTCATGCCCAACGTGCTTACGTAATTCCTCACTTAGTGCATCTGATTCACTAAAACCATCGCGCAGAATAACATAAGTATAAATAGCATGTCCTTTAACTTCGTGAGGAATCCCAATTGCAGCAGCTTCTGCAACAGCCGTGTGACTTACCAACGCACTCTCAATTTCTGCTGTTCCAAGACGGTAGCCAGAAACTTTAATTACATCATCAACTCTACCAATAATCCAAATGTATCCGTCTTCATCACGCTTTGCACTATCGCCAGTTAAATAGACTCCTGGAAATTTAGTCCAGTACTGCTCAACATATCTGTCTGGGTCGTTGTATATAGTTCTCATCATTGCTGGCCAAGGATTTTTTATTATTAAAAATCCTTCTTCGTTGTCTTTTACAGAATTTCCATCTTCATCATAAATATCCATATCAAGTCCTGGAAAAGGTCTTGTGCCCGTGCCAGGCTTGAGCGGAACAGAAGGCATCGGAGCAATCATGAACATTCCAGTTTCTGTTTGCCACCATGTATCCATAATTGGGCATTTGTTATTTCCAACAACTCTGTGATACCACTTCCATGCTTCTGGATTTATTGGTTCTCCAACCGATCCGAGTAAACGAAGTGATGACAAATTATGTCGCTTAACCCAAGCATCGCCAAAACGCATAAGTCCACGAATTGCAGTAGGTGCAGTGTAGAAAATATTTATTCCATAATTTTCAACCAGTTGCCACCATCTGTTTGGATAAGGATGAGTTGGTGCACCTTCATACATAAATGATGTTGCCCCATTTAATAGTGGACCATAAACAATATAGCTGTGACCAGTAATCCAGCCAGGATCTGCAGCACACCAAAATCTATCTTCTTCATGAATATCAAAAACATATTTCATAGTTGTGTAAGTTCCAACCATGTAACCACCATGTGTGTGCAAAATAGCTTTTGGTTTTCCAGTAGTACCAGATGTGTAAAGCATAAAGAGTGGGTCTTCTGCATCTGTCATTTCAATTGCACATTCTTGATTTGCAACTGGTAAATTCATTAACTCGTGAAGCCACATATCACGTCCAGTTTCCATGTATATTTCTTGTCCAGTGCGTTTTGCAACAATAACATGTTCAATTCCACCAGCACGCTGTAATGCTTCATCAGCTATTTCTTTTAGAGGAACTATTTTACCACGCAAATATGCACCATCGGAAACGATAAGAACTTTAGATTTACTATCTTCAATTCTTTCGTGCAAAGCTTCAACAGAAAATCCACCATAAACTACAGAATGAACAGCACCTATGCGGGCACAGGCTAACATTGCCATTATAATTTCTGGAGTTCGTCCCATGTATATTGTAACTCTATCACCTTTTTGAACGCCCATGCTTCTTAATACATTTGCGAACTTACAAGTTTCACGATGAAGTTTGTAATAGGAAAACATTTCTTTGTCGCCATTTTCCCCTTCCCAAATTAAAGCAAGTTTATTTCTACGAGCAGTTTTTGTATGAACATCAAGGCAGTTATAGGCAATATTAGTTTTACCACCAGTGAACCATTTGTAAAAAGGTTTTTTAGAATCGTCAAGAACTTTATCCCATTTTTCAAACCAATGAAGTTCTTCAGCTCTCTTTGCCCAGAAACCAGCATTGTCTTCACTCGCTTCTTTTTGCAATGCATCCCAATCGGGAATGTTTGCGTAATCTATAATCTCTTGAGATGGATGGAAAACTTCACCACTTAATTCTTTTGAACTCATATCAACATTCTCCTATTTATATTTACTGATTGGTTGGAATAATTACAAAGTTAAAACTTCATACTTAAAATTCAAACAAATATATTAAGATATTTTGTCATTATTAAATATTGATTCAATATTTTGAATTTATTTTTAAG
>JAQICK010000420.1 GCA_027858595.1 Melioribacteraceae bacterium | reverse complement strand
CACCATAGACTGTATCACTAAAAAATTGACTTACATCAAATTCACTATTTTGTCTTCGAAAACGAACTTGCCAACCGAAAGTCGCACCACGTCCTTTTTCTTTCTTAGGGATTTCAATTCTTGAGATTTTTCTTAAATCAACTGGTCTTTTTGAATTATATGCCATAATATTTACTGAAAACTAACTCTATACTGAGCCGCAACAATATGTTGCATTCTGGTTTGTTAGGTAACAACTATTGTAATCAAACAAACCATTGTTTATTTATTTAAGACTTATAACTTATTAAATAACAACAAATTATAAGTATATATTTATTTTAACAAGGAATGTTATCATACAATTATTGCAGTATAACATTCCAACAATTTTTTCAATATAAGCCATTTAACAATACAAGAAACGGAGCTAAATTAAAAACCCATAACAAACATCCCAGAATAAACTCATTTACTACATTTCTTAAAAAGCAACTTAACCAAAAAGATCTTTTCATCCAAAATATTTTAAATACAAATATTAAATGTTTAATTCTTACTGCTTGTCCTAAAGGCTGACAGAATTATACTGTATTTTACTATTTTCATGGTCACGAAAGTCAGTATCGCATGAAATGGCAAAGATTCTGGCTAAGCGCATGCCTGAATGACGACAAACCATTGACAGACGTGTTATAACTCTTTTCCTGCCTCTCACAAAAAAGAATAGTATATTTGCAACATAAAAGACAGCAAGTCTTATATGAAAGAGCAAATGATGATAAAAATATATAAACTATTTCTTGTTACACTATTTTTTGTATCTATTAATAGTTGCGGACAAAGTAACAAAGCAGAAAGGAAAGATTTAATGAATAATGAATTGCAAAAAACCAATAAATTAATAAATGAAAAATCGCCATATTTATTACAACATTCTCACAATCCAGTTGATTGGTACCCATGGGGTGAATAAGCTTTTGAAAAAGCACGGAAGGAAAACAAACCAATATTTTTATCAATCGGGTATTCTACATGCCATTGGTGTCATGTAATGGAGCACGAATCTTTCGAAGATAGCACGGTTGCAGCCGAAATGAACAAAACTTTTATATCAATAAAGGTTGATAGAGAAGAACGTCCTGATATTGATAATATTTATATGACTATCTGCCAAATGCTTACTGGCAGTGGTGGTTGGCCACTTACAATAATTATGACTCCAGATAAAAAACCATTCTTTGCTGGAACTTATTTCCCAAAAGAAACTCGCTTTGGTAGAATTGGAATGATAGAACTTACTCAAAAAATAGGAGCAAGTTGGATTAACGATATAGATAAAATTAATACTTCTGCTGAGCAAATTACATCAGCTATTCAAAATGTAAATGATAAGATTGGCACCACTGAAATTACCGAAGAAGCAATGCACAACGCTTTTGAGCAGTTTAGCAAACGCTTCGATAATGAGTTTGGCGGATTTGGAACATCACCAAAATTTCCATCACCACATAACTTAACGTTTTTGCTCCGCTATTGGAAACTAACTGGAAATAATGAGGCCTTAAAAATGGTTGAGTTGACTCTATCATCAATGCGGAAAGGTGGCGTCTTTGATCATGTTGGATTCGGTTTCCACCGCTATTCTACTGACCGAGAGTGGCTCCTTCCACATTTTGAAAAAATGCTTTACGACCAAGCTCTATTAACAAATGCATATATTGAAACTTATCAAGCAACTCAGAATGTTGAATACGCAACGGTTGCAAAAGAAATAATTGAGTATGTATTACGTGATATGACTTCTCCCGAAGGAGGATTCTATTCAGCCGAGGACGCAGATAGTGAAGGCATAGAAGGAAAATTTTACGTCTGGAACGTTGATGAAATTAGAGAAATTTTAGATGAAAAGGATGCACAATTATTTATCACAACATATAATATAAGTGTGAATGGGAATTTTACAGATGAATCGACAAAGGCATCGACTGGAGATAATATTCCTCATCTAAAAAATAGTATTTCAGAAATTGCTGAAAAAATTAAATTGAATCAACCAGAGTTGGAATCAAGGCTAGAGAATATCCGACAGAAACTCTTTTCTGTTAGAGAAAACCGAGTTCATCCATACAAAGATGATAAAATTCTTACTGACTGGAATGGCTTAATGATTGCAGCATTAGCAAAATCAGCACGAGTATTGAACGACAAGCAAATAGAGAATGCTGCAATTAAGTCAATGGATTTTATTTTAACTACAATGAGAAAACCTGATGGAAGATTACTTCACCGTTCACGAGATGGTGAAGTTTCAATACAAGCTACTATTGATGATTACGCATTTGTAATATTGGGTTTGCTGGAATTATATGAAACAACTTTTGAATTGAATTATCTCAAAACAGCAATTGAACTACAAGAGACACAAAATAAATATTTTTGGGATAACGTAAATGGAGGATATTACTTTACTGCAAACGATGCTGAGAAACTATTAACTAGAAGTAAAGATGTTTACGACGGTGCAATTCCATCAGGGAATTCAGTTTCTTTTAATAATCTTTTAAAACTTGGAAGACTTACTGCAAACAGTAAATTTGAGGAGTTGGCTTCTCAAATGAGTAAAACATTTTCTGATGTTGTAAACAATGCCCCAAGTGGAACAACCATGATGTTACAAGGAATTGACTTTGCTCTTGGAAATTCATCCGAGGTAATTATTGTTGGTAATGAAAATATAGAAGAAACAAAAAACTTATTGCAAAAGCTGAACCAAGCATTTATTCCAAATAAAGTTGTGTTATTTAAAAATAGAGATAACGAAAAAGATCTTGCTAAAATTGCACCTTTCACAACAGATTACGAAGTTGCAGATGATGAAATAGTTTTTTATGTATGCAAAAATCACAAATGTAATCTTCCAACAAGCGAGATAAAAACGGTTTTGGAATTATTAAATAATTAGATTAAACAAACACTAAAAGTGTTTCGAAAATACTATATTAGAAAAACAATTGTGCAGTTATGCTAACAAAAGAAAAGTTACCACATATTATTAGTCTTGTAGATGATGATTCTGAAGAAATTAGGAATCATGTTTTGCAGGATTTAAATGATTATGGTACAGATTTGGAAAGTGACTTAGTTGAATTTTCTGATATTCTAAACCGTAATAATCTACATGCAATAAAACCAATTATTGAAAAAAATCGTCGTGAATGGCTTCTAGCTAATTGGAAAAATTGGTACTCTGCAATGACTGAAATTGGAAAAATTGAAATTGCCATGAATATTATTTCCAAATTTCAACTAGGAGTTATTCAACAAACCTCGCTTTCTACAAAGTTGGATATTGTTGCCGGAAACTTTATGAACTACTATCCGTATGGTAATGAGCTAGACCTATCTAATTATCTATTTCAAGTTCTAGATTTAAAGGGAAATAAAAATGATTATTATCACCCATTAAATAGCAATCTTTATTATGCAATTGATAATGGTGAAGCTCTTCCTATTACACTTGTTTTAATTTACATTCTAATTGGAGACCGCTTAGGTCTAAGAGTTGTTGGATGTAATTTCCCAGGACATTTTTTGGCTAAAATTGAGGTTGATGAAGAGGTTCTTCTTATCGATTGCTTTAACCAAGGTAGAATTATATTTGAATCTGATTTAAACGATTTATCTCAAGATTCGCGTGAAGCATTAACTACAATAATTAATACTCCTTTATCTGCTCGAACTATAATTAAGCGAGTCTTAAGTAATTTAATAAATGCCTACAAAGAAAATGGGGATACAGTAAATCAACAATTTTTCAAAGAACTTATGCTCTCAACTCCGCTTGGTTAATATATAAAGAGTTTTATTCCTCAAAGATATCATACTCATCATTAAGAGGACGTAGTTGGTCATACATTGCACGCAACGAATTAAATGCTGCTTGGCTTCCACGATGTGCCGCCTTGCGATATAAGTTTGCTGCTTCAGCCTTATTCTGTTTTACGTTCAGACCCTTTTCGTAACAATAAGCAAGTGCTGCTTGAGCAGATACAGAGCCTTCTTCAGAAGCATTTTCTAAAACTTGTATATTCTTTTTATCCTGACTTCCAAGCTGAATTCTTGCAAATGCAACACGAACTTTAGCTTCATCACTGCCAAGTAATTCAGCTGCTTCCCAATATTCAATTGCTTTCTCTTTATCTTGCTCTACAAGAGTACCTGAATAATAGCAAAGTCCAGTTTCTATTGTTGAATAGATATGTTTTTGTTCAACTCCTTTTTTAAGTAGCTCTAATGCTTGCTCATCTGTTAGTTGATAATCGAGACCGAGGGCTGTTAATCCAGCCCAAACGTACATTGCATCTGGATTTTCTGCATCAACTTCTTTTTTTAGCAAATCAAAAAATCCATCACTTTGAACTAATTTCATAATATATTCAACAGCCTTTCTAGAGCCAAGTCTGAAAGCATGAATATAATTCATTGTGGCTTTAATAATATTTTCGTCAACAATCATTCCTTCTTGAAATGCTCTTCCGGAAATTAGTAGAGCTTCTGGGCTCCCTTTACTTACTGCATAATTAATTAGTCCAATGCCTGTTGTATCAGTTGCAGAGAGAGAATCGGCAAATTTTTGCACTCCAAGCATCACTTTTAGCTCTGAACTATTCTTATCTAAAATCATTTCAAGATACTTGCGAGTATCAGCCCTTGAGACTGTATCCTCTTCGAGATTAATAAAGTCAAGCTCCCAATCTTTTCCCCAAGCAGAAGTTTGCGCATTTGTAACTGATACTGAAGAAAGTGCAGGTGGAGCAGAGTTAATAGTCTCATCATCTTCGCGTGATTTTTTTGGAAGCTCTATTTCCATTTTCTGAAAATCTTTTACAGTCTCTTTTGCAGGTTTGAAATTTTGATCGGCTGCTTTCTTGATCCAATAATATGCTTCTGTGAAGTTTCTATTAACTACTAAGTTATCTGTTAAAAATATTCCATAAATAAACTGAGCTTCTGGCATTCCGTTTTTTGCAGCAGCTTTAAAATAATTATACGCTTCAAAAGGGTTCCAATCAACTCCAATTCCATTATTTAGCATTATTGCGTAATTAAACCATGCAGCAGTAAGGTTTCTTTTCACCGCTTGTTGAATCCAATATATTGCACGAGCTGTATCTTTAGGCATTGCTTGCCCAGTTAAGTGTCGTATTCCAAGTTCGTGCTGTGCAAAAGGATCACCGCTATTTGCTTTACTCTGCAAAATATATCCAGTCATTAACGGATATGAAGGATAGCCTGTATTAACTAAAGGATAAGTATGGTTATAGGGCCACTTTTGTTTTATGGCTTTACTAATTGTTGTATCTTGATACTGTGCCGATATATTTCCTACAAGAAAAAATATTAACGATAAAAATAATAAACGCAAAATATTCCCGTGATAATTTAAATGATGGATGGATATTTAATGATATTATTATCTATCTGCAAATTTTGATTGAGTAAATATTTTTGCCTGTTTGAACTCTCTGTTTTTTTGGAAGAATAATCTGTCAGGAATCAAACGATTTTTCACTCCCCAATTAGTTCTACCGGCTGAGTTCTAATGATGACAGCAAATTTTATATTAGATTGCTAAATTCCAGCAATCTCTTTCACAAAAATCGCAATATTATTTAATTCTTCGCAGTAACAAAATAAGATTGCTGGAATTTTTGCTGTTTTTAACTAAATGATTATTGCTGAAATACATAGAACTTAGCCATAATCTATATATTTTTGACCCAGATTCTGTAGAAGTTAAGCTTGTCGCAGACCAAGTTGCACCACCATCGGTTGATTTAAATATACCCCGACTTGCATTATCGGCTGCTTGTCCACCACTTAGTGACCAAAGGCTTCCACCATCTCTATCTCCCGTAGCAATATACAAAGTTTGAGATGTTGCATAATCACTTGTTATTGCAATATCACTAACTCCAAGAACAGCTTCATTATTATTAAGAATTGTCCAAGTACTTCCACCATCAGTAGTTCTCCAAATACCACCGGAAGCACTTCCTACCCAGAAAGTAAGAACATTTGTAGGATGAAAAGCAACGCAGTTAATTCTACCAATTCCAGCATAACGAATAAGGTTAGATTGTGCGAGCGTTCTTTGCGAGCCACAATCTGAACCGATGGTTGGACAAGCCCGTTAAGTATTAGTTTTTAAGAGTTGTATGAAAA
>JAQICK010000070.1 GCA_027858595.1 Melioribacteraceae bacterium | reverse complement strand
AAATAAAGACTGGAAGTTTGTTTTGAGTTTTTGGAGCTTTGATTTTTTTGAATGGATTGGATTGGATGTACTCCCAATTTTCGGCTGTTGAGAATGCTGCTTTAAGTGTTCTGTAATATAAAGCTGCGGAGTACTCTGCTCTTTTGAATGTTGTGTTAATGAATGAGTCAATCAATCTAATTGTAATATGACTTAGTGAAATATCTCCAGCGAAAAGAATAAATTGATTGAATGAGAGTCTTACCGATTTAAGATATGTTTTTGATTTTGATAATTCCATGTGCTGTAGATATTCTGCATAGAATTTTTTAAGTGGAATATCATTTGGTTTTACTTCTATTATCTCGGGAGTATCAGGGTTGAAATTAGCAAGAAATTTTTGAGCTTCTTTCTTGTTTGTGGTTTTGGTTGATGCTGTTGTTCTTTTTCCATTTCTAAAAAAAATGATTTGATAAAATTTAGATTTTGAATTTTTTGCTAAATACATAAGAACTCCAAATGTATGGAGTTTTGTATGGACTTAGAAGAAATGATTTGATTTTGGGTTGAAAGCTTAAGAATCCCGCTGATTTGTAATCAGCCGGTCGGCGGTTCAAGTCCGTTCACCAGCTCCAAAAAAACCTTAAAACAGTCCGTTTTGAGGTTTTTTCATTTTAAAGACTTTTCATAATTCCACTGATTATTCATCGCCACTATGGACTTTTTTACTAAAATCTGTCAATGATTTGTAAAGAACATTTGTTAATTAATTAGTTTAAACATACATGGCAATTTATTCTAAGTTGTACAACGTGATTGTTCATTGTCTCATCCGTAACAAAGATTATCATATTTCCGTTTTTCTACAATGCTACTAGAAAAGTGTATTTTCAAGTTTCTCCACTAATAGAGAGACCTGACGAAATTTGGCTAAGTCATAGCCGGATGGAATTTTGGATGTTCGCATTTTATCGACTCAAATTTTAACCATCAATTGCCAAATTTAGAACTGCATCTTTTCTTTCTCTTTATTATTTTCAACTATGAAAAATTTAGATTTTAATCCTTCCAAAACAACAACCGATTTTAGGAATAATTATAAACTTCATGATATTGCTGAGTTTAATGGAAAAAATCTTCTCCTCCAGTGGGGATTTAGATGCACAGAATTTGGAGAGGACAACCGTTATAAAAAGGTTTGGGAAAAAGGGGCTGATAAACCCGATGCAATTATTTCGTATAAAGATAAGTCGGCATTGTTAGATTGGAAGGGCAAGCGTGGAGCGAAATGGCTTGTAAATGAGAGAGCTATTAATTCTTATGGAAAATGGAGCAAAGAATTTGGGCTCCCAATTGTTGTGGCGTTCTTTGTAATTAACGATGAAAATAAAATTGTAAAAAGAAATTTTTCAGTGTTAAATAAACATAAGCATTCTATTTCAAAGGGCAAGCAATGGGATAAAAACACTACAATAGAATTCCAAAAAGATATTCCAGAATTTACAAAAGCCAATTTGTTAAATATTTTATTTGATTTGTAGATAGTGGTTTATTTTAGGAGAGATTAGACGCTGAAACTCTCCGAGTAATCATGAAAAATCTGACTTGATTTTTAAAAGAAATATCCAACAGAGAAATATACTATCGGCTCACCTTTTATTATAATTTTTTCCAAATTTTTATCTATCATAAAACTTCGCCCAACACCTAAATCTGCAGGACCAATTGGAGTATCCCAGGAAACAATAAGTCCAGCTGCATGTTTAAATGTTTTCAACTTCATTTCCTCCTGCCTCTCCCATATTGACCCCAAGTTGTATAGTGCAGAAACATAAGTATCGAACCAAACTTTAAGTGGCAATTTATATCTGTAAGTAAGTGAACCTATAATAATTTGTCTTCCACGGAATTCATATTCGCGATAACCCCAAAAAGAAAACTGACTGCCAAAAGAAAATTGTTGACTTAACGGAAGTGTTTCATCTCCAAATCCTATCTCAAATCTTGGAATGAACGTGTGCGAATTGTCTATAGTAAAATATCCTCTATACTCAAGAGTATATTTTATATAACTCTCATCTGCACCTAAAAACTTTTGAGAGGTTTCATAATATGTGTTAAGCAAAGTTCCTGTGTTAGGATAAGGATATTTATCCTGCGTATCTATTTTCATAATAAATCTGAATGCTGCAATAGCAAAATTATAAGGACTAATCGTCTCCCCATCTATATTATCAACTTTATTCTGCTCATATCGAAACTCAGAAATAAGATTTCCAAACTTACCTGTTTGGGTGCCAATGCCAGCAGAAATTCCAAAAAGTGATTGTCTATATTCCCCAACTTGTGAACGAGAAAAAGAATTTATATCTGTTACAGGATTATCTTCATATGTGTATATATCTTTGCTATCGTAGTAGGTTTTTATTTTATATGTTAAATAAGTATTAAAAATTCTATTCGCCTTATGCTCAATCAAAAACAGTTGATTTCTTAATCCACCAAAATAATGTGCTCCTAGTTCAGTGCCTGAACCAAAAAGATTTTCATTTCTAATATCCACAGAAGGTTGTAAAAATCTTTCATTATCAATCTTCATACCCAATCTTATTATACCAGTAAGTTTATCTTCAACATTAACTTTTAGTATATTTTGTCCGTTACTCTTTTTTATGTTAATATCAACAGAAGTAAATAAGCCCGTGGTTCTTAGGTTTTCAAGACTTTTAGAAAGTTTTTCAGAGGTTAAATATTCTCCTTCAGAAACTTCAAGCTCTCGCATTATTAATGGAGTTCTGCTTCTTTCATTTCCTGAAACAACTATTAAGTCAACAATTCCCTCGTCAATTGTAAGAGTTAATTTATTAGTTATATCATCAAATTCAATAATTTCAATTTCGGCAAATGGATATCCAATTTTTCTATAATACGATAAAACTTTTATTAAGTATTCAACTAAGTTTCTTTCGCAAAAAGAATTATTAATAAGTGGCATTAAGATTTTAGAAATACTGCTGGTATTATCAACTCCAATACCCACAAGGTCTATTTTTTTTATTTTGGATTTCAAAGAAAATTCTATTTTTAATCTTGTAGAGTTTTCACTAATAATTAATTTTGCAGAGATATTGGAATATTGTTCTGTTTCATATTCTTGAGTGACTGCAATTAATATTTCACCATCGCTGACATTATCTGTTTTGCCAAACTGTTCAATAATTTTATTTTCAAGTTCTGATGTTGAATCAAAAGGAATAATATTAGAATAATATTTTAACGAGTCGCAACTTTTATTCAACTGATATTCCAATATATCGTTGGAAATATCATCTATTTTGTCAATAGTTAATTGGTAACCTATTTTGATTAAACTATCAAGTGAAGAAAAATCATCATTTTTTCTGTCACCAAGTTCTGGTGCAATAATAATATTTGCATATTTCAAGTCTTGCTCAGTTACTAAGTTCATTGGTATTGATACAATTTGATCTGCAATTTTTAAAGGTGTATCTAAGTCATCTCGCTTACGTAACTGACTTGCCGCATCAACTGCGATTATATAGTCACTTCCAAGATTATATGCAGCTTTTGTTGGAACATTTGCGACCAATCCGCCATCTACTAAAAGCATGGAATCAATTTCAACAGGCTCTAATAAAAATGTTACACTTGAGCTTGCTCTTAGTGCCTGGCTTAGCGAACCTCTATCTAAAACAATCATTTTGCCTGTAGTTAAATCAGTACTTACAGCACGAAATTTATATTTGAGTTGATCAAAGCTACCATATGGATGAATAGGTGCATTAATTGTGAAATTATTAAGAAAATTTTGAAACCGCTGTCCAGAGTTGAAAGAAGTTGGAAGTACCGGATTAAAGCCATCTATATCAAGAGATAGAAGAGCAAAATCCTCTGTAATTTTTTGATCTAAATATAATTCATTACGGTATGTTTCTTTTGCCGTGTAGAAATCGTTCCAGTTAATGGAAGTGATGATAGAATCCAATTCCCCTACAGTATATCCAGAAGCATAAAGTCCTCCTAGAATGCTGCCCATGCTTGTTCCAACAATATATTCAATAGGAATGTTATTTTCTTCCAGAGCCTTTAAAACACCAAGTGCAATAATAGCACGCGAACCACCACCGCTTAAAGCTAAAGATATTTTAGGTAAACATGCTGGAACTTTAGCCGTGAGACCGAAAGGAAGATTTTTTGTTACAAACTTTGGTGCAAGTTTAACTGTATCTTGCTGAGCAAGGATATTTAATGAAAGGAGGAATAGAAGTAAAACTGCTATTTTAATTTTTCTTATCCCGGTAGTTAAAATAAAGAAAAGCTAATACTTATTTAAGCACTAACTTTTCTCAATAAAATTTATTTTTTCTTTTTAGAAATTTGTTTTTGCCCTTTTTGCTTCTCTTCAGCAGCAGCCATCATTTTTGCCATAAAACCAGGCTTTTGATTTTTTTTATCAATTGGCACCAATTCTGTTTGATTCTGTTTTTGATTTATAAAATATTGTTGACCTATAGAGAGTATATTAAACATCATATAATACAAGTTCAAACCAGAAGAAAATCCCATAAACATAAATGTCATCATAATTGGCATCATATAAACCATTGCTTTTTGGCTAGGGTCTTTCATTGTCATTTTTTGTTGAAAGAACATTGTAACACCTAGCAATGGAGCAAGAATTGTAATTTGATCTAGATTAATGATAGGGATTACAAAGGGCAATGTAAGAACATAATCTGGTGAAGCTAAATCTTTAATCCATAAAAATGATTCATGTCTAATTTCAATGGCCACACGGAAGAATGCAAACAATGCAAATAATATTGGCATTTGTAGTACCATTGGTAAACAACCACCCGCAGGATTTATTCCGTAAGTGGAGTATAATTTCATCGTCTCTTTTTGAACCTTCTGTTTATCTTCCCCATATTTTTCTTTTAGCTCTGCAATTTTAGGTTGAAGCTGCGACATTCTTCCCATACTTTGAAAACTACGCTTTGTAAGAGGAGATAAGGCAAGTTTAATTAAAATTGAAAATAGAATAATAACTATTCCATAATTAGGAATAATACTATGCAAAAGGGAGAATAAAGGTTGCAATAAATATTCAGAAATTGGACGGGTAATAAATTTTAATCCGAAGAAACTTCCAAAATCATAAACTGCGTCATAATTTGCGTTATAAGATTTTAAGGTATCGTATTGAACAGGTCCAAGATATAAATTGAATTTATCTTTTTGATAATTTGATTTATTAAAAGGGACTTTCAAACCTACATTATAATATTCACGAGTTCCAAGCTTAGGAATTACAACATGAGTTCCTTCTATTCTTGCACCACCATCTGAACTAGGTGTTTCAGGTGCCAATATCATTGTGAAATATTTACTTTTTATATTAACCCAATCAATTTTTCCGTTCACATCTCTTTCTATTGGTTCGTCCTCAGTATCGGCATCCTCAATAAAATGTTCACCGCCAGAGTAAAAAGAAGCACTTGCATAAGTTGCTTCATCAACAGAATTCAATTCCAAAAAGTTTAGCCCGCTAGACCAAACAACATCATATTGTCTTTCATCAATTATTGTGTTCATGTTGATAAGTTCAACATCAAATTTAGAACGATAATTATTTGCAAAGAAAGTAAAGTTTTTCCTCACAACTCTTTCGTCACCCATATCATGTGAGTATGAAATTTGTATAGAGTCAGAACCAGAAATTTTGTATGAATAGTTTTCTTTTGAAGGTGTGAAATCTAAATTTGATGTATTTACTTTCCCTTGGTCTGTAAAAAACACAACATCTAAATCACCACCATTCATTTGGTTAATTAACTGAGCGTGTCTATTATAGAAATCACTTTCTTCGTAATTATCGTAATACCAAGTTTCGTACTCTTTCAGATAATACTTTCTTATTTTACCACCCTTACTGGTTAACTCAAGTTTAACCAGATCTGTTTCGATAGAAATTATTTGAGCTTCTTTATCCGATGAGGCAAATAATTCATTTTCGCTTGAGCTATTAGAAGTAACATTAGAGACTTCTTTTCTTAACCCTTGTTTAGCATTATTATTATTTGCATTTTTTGTTGGTTCTCTTTCTGTCTGAACAAGAGTTGTATCTGCATTAGAAACAACTTGTGGTTGAGGTTCTGGTGAATTAAAGTATAGCCATACTACGAGCACAAGGCCCATCATTACAAATGCTATGGTTGATTGTTTGTCCATTTATAAATTTCCAGTTTTTTCTCTTTGAGTTAAAATTTGATTTTTTATTTTGTCAAGTAAGTCAATAACATCATCTTGTACATCATTCAAAACTATATGAGGATATTTTTTTTTGTTAATCGAGTTTGGAGAAATCATTAA
Organism: Melioribacteraceae bacterium; assembly: GCA_027858595.1. Classification (GTDB taxonomy): domain Bacteria; phylum Bacteroidota; class Ignavibacteria; order Ignavibacteriales; family Melioribacteraceae; genus 1-14-2-50-31-20. The sequence goes on along the minus strand of JAQICK010000070.1, from coordinate 16,801 downwards.
AAGAAGTGTTTTTTCATCAATAATATCTATCAATATATTTTTGTTCAAACGATAAGATTCGCGGAATAATCGTTTAACTCTATTTCGCCAAACAGCATTTCCAGTTTTTTTATAAACAGCTGGTACAATTTTAATAGTTCCAGAATCATCTTCCCCAAAACAAAAAATAGCCTTCAATTTTCGGCTATTTGAGTAAATTCTTTTCCCGGAATTAAACACCCGGGAAATTTCATTCTTTTTTTTGATTCTCTCACTTTTTGAAAGACCAAAGCGTTTCAAGCTTGTCAACCTCCGGTTGGACTAATATTCGTCACTAACTGTTAATTTTTTTCTACCTTTAGCTCTGCGTCTTGCAAGAACAGCTCTTCCATTTTTAGTGGACATTCTTTCTCTAAAACCGTGCTTGTTTTTTCTTTTTCTATTACTTGGCTGAAAAGTCCTTTTCATAATACACCTATTTCGTTTTATTCATTTCAATACAGAACACAAAATTACTTAATTAATATAGAAAACACAATAATTTTAAGTTCTTGAAAAACAAACTGTTATAGAATAATTTCTCGATTTTTAGTCTTTTCATTATTTATTTGTTTTGACAATTTCAAAATGAAAACTTATTATGAGAATTGTAAAAATATCTTCCATAAAATAGTAGCTATTATGACTAAAAAAGACTTTATAAATTCCAAATTAGTAATTGGAATGATCCATTTAGATGCACTTCCTGGAACTCCTAAATATACAGGCAATATTAAAAATATAATTGATAATGCAATTTTAGAAGCTGAAAAATATAAATCGGCTGGGCTAAAAGGAATTATGATTGAAAACATGCACGATGTGCCATACTTAAATAATTCATCTGGACCAGAAATAATATCCACCATGGCAATTATTGCTTACGAAATTAAAAAGAGAACAAATCTTATTGTTGGAATTCAAGTTTTAGCGTCAGCAAACAAAGAAGCCATTGCAATTGCACATTCAGCCAATCTTGATTTTATACGTGCTGAAGGATTTGTATTTGCTCACGTTGCCGATGAAGGGATTACAGAATCGAATGCAGGAGAAATCCTCCGATATAGAAAACAAATTGGTGCAGATAGTGTAATGGTTTTTACTGATATTAAAAAGAAGCATAGCTCACACTCACTAACTTCCGATGTTTCAATTGTTGAAACTGCTAAAGCTGCCGAGTTCTTTTTGAGTGATGGAATTATTGTTACTGGCTCCTCCACTGGTGCCGAAGCAGATGCTGAAGAATTATTAGCCGTGAAAAAGAACTCAAAATTACCAATAATTATTGGCTCTGGAATTACATCTGAAAACATTGATAAATATTACAAACTAGCTGATGTTTTTATTATCGGTTCATATTTTAAAATAGATGGCAATTGGGAAAACGGAATTGATGAAACAAGAGTGAAAAAATTTCTTGAGAAACTTGAGGAATGCGAGTAAAAAAGTTACCACTCCTACAACAAAAAAGACAAATATGAATAACGAACTAAACACGCCTGAAAAAGAAAATATTGAAAATGAAATCTATTCAACAATGCCAACTGGTAAAGCTGCCATTTATGGATTAATATTAGTATTCTTTCTTTTTCAATTCGGTGGCGGACTTTTATACCTCCTAATTTTTGGTGCTGATTTAACTGGTGCAAATGTAAATGCTCTGCGTTTGTTTAATGTTGCCGGACAAATTTTATTTATTCTAGCACCTGCAGTTATACTTGCAAAACTTGTTTATGTTGAAAACATTGAAACTACAATGAGGATTAAACTACCTACAATAAAAGAAGTAGGACTTTATGTTATCGGTCTAATAATTTTAATTCCATTACTTCAAAGTTTTTTATATGTGCAAAATTATATTCTTCAACAACTTGCAGAATCTTTTTGGGTTTTTGAAAGCCTTAAAAATTTAGCCGATGATTTAGATAAGTTAATGGAAGGATCATATGGAATAATTCTAAGTGCGGATTCAATAATTGAAATGGCATTTGTAATAATTGTTATTTCCTTAACTCCCGCAATTTGTGAAGAAGTATTCTTTAGAGGTTTTATCCAAAAGAGTTTTGAGTTTGCCTACAAACCATTCTGGGCAATTTTAATTACATCATTTGCATTTGCCCTCTATCATTTTAACCCTTACGGATTATTGGCACTAACAATTTTAGCAGCTTACTTAGGCTTTGCAGCGTATCAATCAAAATCCATTTTGATTCCTATTATACTGCACTTCATTAATAACTTTGTTTCTGTTATTTCCTACTATATTTGGGGAAGTGATGAACTTATGAACACTAGTCTTGTAGCACCAGAAGAATTTTCAACCCATCTTTTCTCACTTATTTTACTATCAGTTTTGTTTATTCTCTTTTTATTTTATTCAAAAAAGAACTATTATAAGTTTCAATAAACTTGGAGGTTTTATGATTTGTCCTAAATGCGAATATGAATACCACGAAGGCATTACAGTCTGTCCAGATTGCAATAATGAGCTAGTTACACATGAAAATTTTAAAGGCAATTTAGTTAATCCAAAAGACTGGGTAATTGTGTATAGCTGTGCCGACTCGGTTGAAGCTGACATGCTTAAAGCAAATCTTGAAGGAGCGGACATTGAACTTCTAATCCTTAATCAGAATGACAGCAGCTTTCCTGTTGTTGGAGATTTATCAGTGATAAAATTGCTTGTTAAAAAGAGCAATGTAGAAGATGCAATTTCTATTATTAACGATATTAATAGAGAAGAGTAGAAAAGTCTTTAAGTTTTCAAAGCAGAGTGTAAATTATATCAATAAACTATTGATTTGCTCAACCACATTAGAATATGGTGACCTTTCATAACCAATGGGAAACTGTCATTCCCGTCCCGCAGAGCGGAATAATCGGGAATCCTTTGTTGTTTGATGAGATTCCCGATAAAGACATACGGGAATGACATTCTAATTTGGTTACTTAAAGCTCAAAATCAGTCAACCATAAAGGTTAGCAATACTACAAAATAGTTTTTATTAAAAAATAGAGCGTTTTTTATGAGCAACAGGATAACCAGAATTATTGTAGCACTTTTAGCAATCCCATTTTTATTGGGTCTTTCCTATTGGGGTGAAATTCCTTTCTTGATTTTCACTCTAGTAATTGGGCTTGTTTCATTTTATGAATTTAGCACAATGGTTAAAAACAAAAATATTTTCGTATGTAATTTAATAGGGTTCATTTCTGTTGCTCTAATAATTTCAAATGCTTACTTCCATCTTTTTCAGTTGGATGTTTTTTTGCTTTCCGCTATTCCCCTCTTGTTACTTATCGAACTTTTTAGGAATAAAGAATCGGCAATTAATAATTTATCAGCAACTTTGTTGGGAATTTTCTACGCTGGATTTTTCTCAGCTACGCTTATTGGAATTAGAGAGTTTTATGTGGACGTTCCTCTAAGTTATACCAATGGTGGATTTATTATAATCACAATTTTCATTACGCTTTGGATGACAGACTCAGCAGCTTATTTTATTGGAAGTGCAATTGGGAAGAATAAACTTTTCCCAAGAGTTAGCCCCAATAAAAGTTGGGAAGGAGCAATTGCTGGATTTGTTTTTGCAATTATTACTCTAGTAGTATTAAAAATATTTCTGTTAAATTTTCTTAATTGGGTTGATATCATTGCCTTTGGTGTAATCATTGGAATCTTCGGGCAGGTTGGTGATTTAATTGAATCACTAATTAAACGCGATGCTGGTGTTAAAGATTCCTCCAATATTATTCCTGGTCATGGTGGAATTTTTGATAGATTCGATTCATTGCTTTTTTCCGCACCAATTATTTATTTGTATTTAGTTCTCTTTGCAAAATAAATTGAGATAGTTATGAAGCAAACTAATAGCATTTTTATTTTCTTAATTGTTTTCACTTCAATGCTTTTTGCCCAGTCAGAGCAACAGTTTGCAGAGATTGGAGATTTACAATTAACTAGTGGACAAGCACTACTCGATTGTAAAATTGGATATAGAACATTTGGAGAATTAAATTCTGATTCATCAAATATTGTAATTTTTCCTACTTGGTTTGCTGGAACCTCTGAACACGTTTCAAGTTTGATTGGACCAAAACATATTGCAAATGAATATGGTGCTAAAAAATTAGTTGATGATTCTAAGTATTTTGTAATTGCAATAGATGCACTTGCAAATGGTGTTTCTACTTCACCATCAAACCCTGAATTGCAGGCTGGCAAAGACTTTCCAGAGATTTCAATTGACGACATGGTTAACTCGCAATATAAAATGCTTACCGAAAATTTTGGATTTAAACACATCCACGCTATCATTGGTGGTTCAATGGGTAGTATGCAAGCCTTGCAATGGATTGTTAGTTATCCAGATTTTATTAGTAAAGCAATTCCATACGTTGCTTCACCACGCCGCTCAACTTATGATATGCTAATTATGCAATTCAGAAAAAGGATGATTGAATCGTATCAAGAGCTTGGTGCCGATGATGCACTTATAAATGTAATGCTAAATTATACAACCCAATTATTTGTTAGATCGCCCGAATACATAATTGAAAATATTAGTCATGATGAGTTTGAATCGTATGTCGATAAAAAAATAGAGAACCGTGAACCTTTAAAAACATTCACAATAGAAAATCACTTAGCTCAACTAAAAGCTATGATGAGCTACAATATTTATAAAGATTTCAATAACTCGGTTGAAGAAACTACGAAGCATATTAAGACTGAAGTCTTTTTAATACTTGGCGAAAACGACATGTTGCTCCATCCAAAACCAGCACTTGAATTGGCTAATGAACTTAATTGCAAAGTGTTAATGTTAGAAAACAATTGCGGACATCTAGGAATTGGTTGTGAACTTGAAAAATGCGGTAATGAGATTTATAGATTTTTAAATGACAAAAGAGAATCAGAGTGTGCACAACAAAGACGAATTCTATATAGTTCAATAAATCACAGACCATTAACTAAAAACATTGAGCCTAAGAAACCATTAAGTGAAATTCAAGAAGAATTTATTACTTCCGTTGATTCTACATTTTTTAATAAGACAATATTTATTCGGATAGTTGTTGATACAACAGGGAATGTTTTATGTAGTGAGCTAATTAACGGAAACAATAATTATATTGATACTCTAGCAATTGAATATGTGAAAACTCTAGAGTTTTTTCCTGCTGAAAAATCTATACCATATGGAAAACTATCCACTGAACAGAGGCCTCAAGTTAGAAGAAATTCTAGACCAATTAGAGGAATTTCAACAATAAAAGTAGTTTCGGAAGCAACAATTCGGCTCTCACCAAAAGAGAAAAATTAATAAGCGAATAGCTCTTATTTCAATTTTTTAGACATAAAAAAGATCAATAGATAATCGTAACCTTATTCAATTCTTATATATTTCTCATAGAAATATAATTTTTCGTATATTTAAGGTAATTGAAGAAAAAGAAAATAATAATAAAATAAGGTAGAGAGATATTGATATCGCAAGCTGGGCAATTGCTACTTCTGAGTTTACTCATGGAGTAGAGGAAAGTCCGAACTCCAAAGAACAGAGTGCCGGGTAACTCCCGGGGGTTATAAAATTAATTTTGTAACTACGGAAAGTGCAACAGAAAATATACTTTCTCAGTGTATCGAGATAAAGGTGAAATGGCAGGGTAAGAGCCTACCGCTTTGTTAGTAATAACAGAGGTCCGTAAGGAGTTCCATTAATTTGGAATCAGTGCAAACCCCACTTGGAGCAAGGTCATGTAAAGGATACTCTGCATGCAGAGTAAAGTTGTTCGCTTTATTAATCCCGGGTAGACCGCTTGATTCTGATAGTAATATCAGGGCTAGATAAATAATTGCCGTTCCAATTTATTGGAATACAAGATTCGGCTTATAGGCTTGCGATATCATTATCTCTCTATACATAATATGATAATCAAAAAACTATGGACTGTTAAGGAAACGCCAGATGAACAAATGGTTCTTGCTTTAGCTGACAGTCTCAACATTTCCAACATTTTAGCAACAATTTTAATTTTAAGAGGTATTTCTAACTTTCACCAAGCTAAAACCTTTTTTAGACCAGAACTAGAATCTCTTCACGACCCATTTTTAATGGATGGAATGCAAGAAGCAACCAACAGAGTTATTGATTCAATAACAAATAATGAAAAAATAATTGTTTATGGCGATTACGATGTTGATGGCACTGCATCTGCAGCACTGTTGTATTTGTTTTTAAAAGAGTTAAATGCAAATGTTGAGGTTCATATTCCAAACAGAATAACTGATGGTTATGGACTTTCAATTGACACTATTGATATTCTTGCTGAGAAAAATGTTAATTTAATTATTACAGTTGATTGTGGAATTACTGCTGTTGAAGAAGTTGCTCATGCAAATTCGCTTGGAATTGATACCATTATTAGCGACCATCACAAACCAAAGGAAATAATTCCAGATGCAATAGCAGTGCTCGATCCTATTAAACCTGGGTGCAATTATCCTTACAAATATCTTTCTGGAGCCGGAGTTGCATTCAAACTTGCTCGTGCCGTTTCTGATAGAGTAGGACGTAAAGATGGAGTTCTTCAATATCTTGATTTAGTTGCACTTGCTGCTGCTGCAGATATTGTTCCACTAACTGACGAAAACAGAGTTTTAGTTCGTGAAGGAATGGAACTGATAAATAGGAATCCACGGCCAGGAATATTAGCATTAATTAATAAAGCAAAAAAAGAAGTCGGTAGCTTAACAGCCGGACAAGTTGTTTTTACTATTGCACCTCGTATTAATGCCGTTGGAAGAATGGGAGATGCAAAAAGGGCGGTCGATTTATTTGTTGCCGAAAATAATATTGAAGCTGAAAGAATTGCACAAATTCTTGAAGAGGAAAATTACAAACGTAGAAAAATTGATGAAGTAACTTTCTCGCACGCTATATCTCTAATTGAAGAAGAAGTTGATTTGGATAATGAAGTTGCAATAATTCTTCACGTTGATGAGTGGCATCCAGGTGTTATCGGAATTGCTGCATCGCGGGTTGTAGAAAAATATTATCGCCCTGCAATTATGTTATCAACTATTGATGGCGTTGCCAAAGGTTCTGCTCGCAGTATTTCTGGATTTAACATTTACGAAGCACTTCAGCAATGCGACGATTTGCTTATTCAATTTGGAGGACACGAAGCTGCTGCTGGTGTAGCCATTGAAATTGATAAAATTCCAGAATTCAAAGAAAGATTCAATAGAATTTTAAAAGACAAAATGAAGGAAAAGTCAATTACTCCAGAGATTAAAATTGATGTGAAAATTTCACTCTCTGACATAACTCCAAAATTTGTTAGAATCCTTGATCAGTTTGCTCCTTTCGGACCCGGTAATATGCGTCCAGTTTTTATTGCTGAAAATGTTGAACTTGCAAACTACCCTAGAATAGTGGGGAAAAACCATTTACTTTCAACTCTTAAGCAAAATGGCGGCGACAAAGTATTTGACGCTATTGGATTTAACTTAGGATATTATGCTGAAAAGATTGCTAAAGATAGAGATTTAATTGATATTGTTTTCACAATTGAAAAAATTGCTCGTAATGGGATTTCTTATCCCCAAATTAGATTGAAAGATATTATAGTAAAAGAAAATGTTAACTAAGTTATAGGAGTTTGTATGTCAGGTCACTCCAAGTGGTCAACAATTAAAAGAAAAAAAGAGGCACTTGATCAAAAACGCGGAAAAGTTTTCACTAAATTAATTAAAGAAATTACCGTTGCTGCAAAGATTGGTGGCGGAGATATTGAAGCAAATCCAAGATTAAGATTGGCTGTTGACAACGCTAAATCGGCTAATATGCCTGCAGATAATATTACTAGGGCTATTAAAAAAGCTACTGGTGAAATGGAGGGCGTAACGTTCCTAGAATTAATGTACGAAGGTTATGGCCCATCTGGTGTTGCTTTTATTGTAGAATGTTTAACCGATAATAAAAACAGAACAGTTGCAGAAGTTCGTCACCATTTTACAAAATATGGTAACGGACTTGGAGAAACTGGTTCAGTTGCTTGGATGTTCGACAAAAAAGGTGTCGTCACTCTCCCAACTCAAGGAAAAGAAGAAGATGAAATTTTTGAACTAATTCTTGAAGCTGGTGCCGATGATTTACAAACCGAAGAAGATTTCTTTGAAGTTACAACTGATGTAGATTCATTTGAAACTGTTCGTAAAGCACTTGTAGATGCTAATCTGGAAATTGAAAATGCCTCACTACAATGGATTGCTAAAAACACTATAGAAGTAGAAGGCGAAGAAGCTGAAAAAGTTGAACGACTTTTTGATATGCTGGATGAAAGCGATGATGTACAAAGTGTATACTCAAATGCTGATTTTAAAGAATAAACCAATTTTCAAATTACATTATGATAATTATTGGAGTTGATCCCGGAACCATAGTAACTGGTTTCGGGATTATTAAATACGAAAACAACATGCTTAATTATATCCATTCTGGAATAATTAAAACTCCAAGTATCAAAGAAATTCCTCCTCGATTAGAAGTAATTTATGTTGAACTTGAAAAATTAATTAAGTTTTACAAACCTTCTCATTTTGCAATTGAAACAGCATTCTTTAGTAAAAACGTTCAGTCCCTTTTAAAAATTGGGTACGTAAGAGGAATTTCCTTACTTTTAGCTCAGCAGCATAAACTTGATATCAGCGAGTATTCCCCAAGAGAAATTAAAAAATCCGTTGTAGGAAATGGTGGTGCATCAAAGGACCAAGTTCAGTTTATGATAAAAAAATTGATGAACTTAAAAGATGATTTTGAATCTTCTGACGAAAGTGACGCCATTGCAATTGCAATTTGTCATGCTTTTAAAAATGATTCTCTTTCGCACAAAAGTGGAAGCTGGAAAAATTTTATTGAAGCAAATCCAGATAAAATAATTCAATAGGAAAAATAATGATTGGATATCTTACAGGAAAAATAATTTCAAAAAAGCCAACACAAATTATGCTAGATGTTAATGGAGTTGGCTATATAATTAATATTACAATTTCTACATTTGAATCATTACCAAAAGATAGTGAGCAAATAGTTTCTCTTCATACATATTTAAATGTTCGCGAAGATGCACTTATTCTTTTTGGTTTTTCAACACTTGCTGAAAAGGAAATGTTTCAATTACTTATTGCTGTTAATGGTGTGGGGCCTAAATCTGCACAATCAATTCTATCGGGAATTCAGATAGATGAGTTGCACACAGCGTTACGTAATAATGATTTGAGCAGAATAGTTGCCATACCTGGTATTGGGAAAAAAACTGGAGAAAGATTAATAATTGAACTTAGGGATAAAGTAGAAAAATCATCTGACAGTTTTGAAGCAGCTACTGATAGTAATTATGCAATTAAGAAAGATGCTATCCTTGCTTTAACTCAGCTAGGGTACAATACAAAAATTGCGGAAAAAGCTGTAAGAACTATTTTGGATGCCACCGAAAGTCCGACTCTAGAAATTCTCCTTAAAAATTCATTGGCATTATTAAATAAATAAAACTTCTGTAAAATATTTGTCGCATTACAATTTTTCAGAAAATTTTGGGATAAATTTATACCTAACTATTTTCTTGTATTTTAAATTTTTGTTCAATAAATTGCATTCAAATTAAACTCATCATTAAATAACAAAGGAAAAACTATAGAATAAATCTCTACCATTATTATTTTATTTTCTCAGTAGAGGTCCATTTTGGAATTATTTTTAATTATAGTTTTGACTGTTATTTCACTCGTTTCACTCTCAATAATATTCAAATACAATCCTGTTAAAACCGGTTTATCTTTCATAACTAAGAAAAGGAATAGATGATATTTTTATACTATGTGTCTCATTTGTGACATTATTTTATTTATTAAAAACTGAAATTTAAAATATCATTATCCATTAATTTGTGGGAGTTAAAGTGGAAGTATTAGAACGCGAATTTGCAAACCCTATTCCTGATTTAATCAGTGATGAAATTTTTTATCTTCTAAAAGATAAAAACTTAATTAACGAAAAAAATCTGAGGGATTATCAGATAAAGAAAAAATTTAGAGAATTAAGAAACAAATCTTTAAGTTCTACTGAAGCAATTGAATCAATCCGCCAGGATTATCCATATTTACAATTTGATTCTATTAGAAAGATAATCTATTTAGGAAATAGATTGGCTGGTTAGTGAATGTTGGTGGGATAGAGAAGATATAAAAAAGTCCTCTCTATTCTAAACCTCTGTTTTATCAAGCGAAAAGCTAAAGGTAGATCCAATTAGTTCTTCGCTCTCAACCCAAATTTCACCATTGTTTTTTTCAACTAATTCCTTGCACAAAATAAGTCCAAGCCCAGTTCCAGATTCATTAGCAGTTCCAACAGTTGTTAGGTGATTATCAAGTCTAAATAATTTAGGAATATTTTCCTCACTTATTCCAATACCTGTATCGCTAACTCTAACAATTATTTTATCTCCTTCAATTTTTGATGAGACAATTACTTTGCCGTTTCGCTTAGTAAATTTTATTGCATTTGAAATAAGATTTTGAAGTACAGAACCAATCATTGTTCTATCGCCATAAAAGAAGGTTGTGCTATCAACTTCATTAATTATTTTAATGCTTTTCTTGGCCGCAACATTTTCTAAAAGTATTGTTGTGTTATTAAGTAAACTTGAAAGAGCAACTTTTTCTTGAGTTCTTTTCATTCTTCCTGTTCTAATTTGTGCCCATTGCAACAAATTAAGAAGTAAATTATAAACACTATGAGCTGCTTTATTAATCTCTTTGGAAAACGACTTAATTTCATCAAGAGAGAGTTCGGATAAATCTTCAACTAGAAATTCGGAAAGATTTAGCAATGCATTGAAGGGACTTTTTAAATCATGTGCAATAATGGAAAAGAACTTATCCTTTTCATCGTTTAAATTCTTGAACTTATTCTCAGATACTTTCAGCCGTTCGTTAACTTCTGCAAGTTCTAAATTATATTTTTTGAGTAGTTCTTCTTGTTTTTTACTTTCAGTAACATCACGTATTATTCCGCTATAACCAATAACTTTACCTTCATTATCCTTGAGCATGAAGGAGGTTTCTAGAACAATAATTTCCTTGCCGTTTTTATCTCTAATTTTAATTTCATAATTTTTTACAAACCCTACTTTTTCAATTTGCTCAATTAATTTAAGTCTTTCATCAGGTTCTACATACAGATCTTCGGCAATATCTATTTTTAAGATTTCTTCTTTGGAACTGTATCCAAACAATTCAACTCCAGAAGGGTTAATATTTAACAATTTACCTTCTGGCGTACTTTCATAAACAACATCTTTTAACTCAGTAAAAAGAGTTTGATACTTTTCCTCTGCAATGGAAATAGAATTTGAATTTTTCTCAGCTACAATGGATCTCAGTTTTTCATTTTCAATACGAAGTTTTTCAAGTTCTTCCATAATAAACCTATTAAATAATTTATTGGTAAATTTGTTTTTTAAAATACATTAAATAATAATAAATATCTGAAATATAAATATGCCCGAAATTTTTCAATTAGTTCTACTCTTCTTTTTTGGAATAATTGCTGGAGTGTTAAATGTAAATGCTGGTGGTGGATCTGTATTATCATTACCAATGCTTCTTTTTCTAGGCTTGGATGGTTCTGTTGCAAATGGAACTAACAGAATTGCAATATTATTCCAAAATATCTCTGCTGTTTTTTCGTTCAAGAATGAAAATCATTCTAAGTTCAAGTTAAGTTTTAAATTGGCTCTCTTTACACTTCCCGGTGCAATTATTGGGGCATATTCTGCAACAAATATTAGTAATGAATCATTTGATATAATTCTTGGAATTGTAATGATAGGCGTTATTATTACAATGCTCCTGCCAAAAAAAACAATTGAAGCAGTCTCTGAACTAACAAAAAAACAGAACTTTTTTGTTTATCTCGCAATGTTTGGAGTTGGATTTTATGGTGGATTTATTCAAGTTGGAGTTGGATTTTTACTAATGGCTTCGCTTCATTATTTGATGAAACAATCGTTAGTAAATGTGAATATGCATAAAGTTTTTATAGTGCTTATTTATACAATTCCAGCATTGTTAATTTTTGTGCTCTCTGGCAATGTTGATTGGGGGTATGGTATTTTATTAGCAAGTGGAAATATGATTGGAGCTTGGTGGGGAGTTAAATTTTCAATAAAAGGTGGCGATAAATTTATTAAAATCATCTTAATTATCGCAGTAACCTTAATGTCACTTAAATTATTTGGATTGTTTTAAATGGAAAATAAATTTCACTGGTACGATGGCAAATTTTACGATAAAGTAATTGCCCCTAATCAAGATTGTACTTTCAGAATTATGCGAGCAATGATGAATCCTAATTCATCTATTATAGATATTGGTACAGGAACTGGGCGGTTTGTTTTTCAAGCAGCAGAAAAATTTCCGAAAGTGATTGGCGTTGATCTTTCTTCAAGAAATATCAAGTTTGCAAATTCGCAATTAAAAAACTTAGATATGAATAACGCATCATTTTTACACGCAGATGCCGCTGAATTAAAATTTCATTTCACTGAAAAATTTGATTACTCAACAGTCTCTTACGTAATACACGAAATGCCATATGAAGTTAGATTAACAGTACTGAAAGCAATGAGAGAAATTTCCAACGAAATAATTATTGGGGATTATTTTATACCTCAACCCAAAAATAAAAGAGGGTATTCCAATAGAATTGCAGAGTTCCTTGCAGGGAGAGATCACTTTAACAATTACCGCAATTTTGTTAAACACAATGGCATATACGGTTTAGTTGAAACACTTGGAATGGAAATACTTCAAGAGAAAATAGGTGTGCATGGCACATCGCATGTTGTAAGAATTAGATGATTTTAAATTTTTTCACTGTGGAATTTTAATGCAGGAAAATAAATTGGCGGTACTTAAAAAAGTAGCCTTTCCAAAAGAACACGGTTCTTGGGGTTTTGTTTTAGAGCCTTTAATTCTTTCTTTGTTAGTAGCATTTTCAATTAATGGATTGATATTTGCTCTAAGTGCCTTTATTCTTTTCCTTTCAAAACAATCAATTCAAATAATTTTCACCAATTCTGGTCCAACTTATTTAAAATCATCCGCAAAAAAAGTTCTTGCTATCTATTTCGTTGTGGTTATTCTATTCTTTTTACATTTAATTTCCAACACAGAATTAATACTACTAATACCTTTTACTATTGGTCTTATGCTAATGCTTCTCTTTTTATTTCTTGATCATATTGGAAAAGCCAGAGAATTATTGTTTGAATTTATTCCTGCCATAGCTCTCACTTCAATGTCAATTTCTATTGTTTTAATGGATGATACTTTTTCATTTAACGTTTTGGTTTTTGGAATACTTTTGTTGAGTCGTTCGGTACCAACAATTTTTTATATAAATGCAAAGGTTAAAGAGGCAAAAGGAAAATATTTTTCTCCTTTGCCAACGCTCATGGCAAACGGATTTTTCACACTTATAGTTATTTACTTTGCGATCAATAATTTACTACCAGCGTTATCAATTTTGGGTTCGCTTTTAATTCTTTTTCGGTCAATGATAGGATTTTCTAAGTTTAATTTCACAAAAAAAGTTGTGCAAATTGGAATAGCTGAATTTATATATGGTATTTTATTTGTGATAATAAATGCTATAGCATTTTAAATTACTTTGCTCTTTTGATACAAATAACTAAGTCGTAATATTTTCAATTCGAGATAAGTAACTTTGTCGTCCATTACTTCAAAAACTGGACGAAGAAATTCATCCCCCAATTTTTCAAACTGTTTTAGAACCTCTTGTTGTGTTTGCTTATTACAGTTCAAGTATTTGAATAATCCCTCTGGATTTATTGGAGCTACTGAGTTATTATATTTTAGCAAGTGCTCAATAAATGTGTCAATTTTAATGCTGTACTCTTTTATAATTTCATCAACAGATTTTCCGGAATTCAAATCGTTTCCTATAATTTCATGCCTAAGTTTTTTTGCTCCCACTACTTTTTCTTTCGGTTTGGTTGATAATACTGGAGAAGCAATTTGTATGTTAAATTTCTTACAATAGTTTGAAATAAAGAGAATAAATTTTGCACCATATTTATTAAACTTTGCTTCACCAACTCCATGAGTGTTTAACATATCCTTTTCGGATTGCGGATAGAATGCCGCCATTTCAATTAATGTTTTATCAGGAAATATTGCATACGGTGGCAAACCATTTTTATCTGCAATATTTTTCCGAGCTGTACGGAGGATTCCAAAGAGTTTTTTATCATAATTGACTGATGTAATGCTCTTCTTTTCAAATTTTGTTTTCACTTCTAGTTTTCCAGAAACCTTTTCTTCCCCTTTTAATACAGCGTATCCAGCCTCTTTTATTTTTAAACTCCCATAATCTAAATCTTTGGATAAATAATTTCTTACAATTAACTGCTGCGAAATGGAAAGCCAAACATCTCGAGGATGTTCTTTCCCAATTCCGTAAGTAGAGAGTTCATCATGTCTTTTATCAAGTACCTTTTGGTTCTTTGAGCCTAACAGAACATCAACTATGTGCATTGCTCCAAAAAACTCACCAGTTCTTTTAACACAACTCATAAACTTTTGAGGTTCAATTGTGATATCAACTAAGTCCTTATTTTCACGGGTGCAGTTATCACAAATTCCACAATTTTCTTCAGAATAATCTTCACCAAAATATGTTAATAACGGATTTGTTCTAAAACTATATGTTTCAGCATAACGAACTAACTTATCCAAATGTTGTTTTGCAACTAATTTCTCTCTCCCCTCTTTCTGGTCAATAAAATAATTGATTTTTCTTATATCGCCATAGCCAAATAGGAGAAGGCAATCCGCCTGTAAGCCATCACGACCAGCACGTCCAATCTCTTGATAATAAGATTCAATATTTTTGGGTAAATCGTAGTGAATTACAAATCTAACATTTGGCTTGTTTATTCCCATTCCAAACGCAACCGTTGCAACAATAATTGAGATATCGTCTTTAATAAATTTTTCTTGATTTTGCATACGATCTTTATCCGAAAGCCCAGCGTGGTATGGCTTAACAGAAAAACCTCGTTCGTTCAACTCTTCATAAAGTTCATCTACTTGGTTGCGTGAAAAACAATAAATTATTCCAGATTGATTTTTATGCTTATCAAGAAAATTCAGCGTTTGCTTTAGCGGAAATGTTTTTTCTACAACTTGTAAAAAAAGATTATCCCTATTAAAACTGGCTATAAATCGGTTTGATGTTTTTAATTGCAGATTATTTGCAATATCATTTTGTACTTGCGGAGTGGCTGTAGCAGTTAGAGCAACAAATATAGCTTTGGGGAACTTCGGTTTTAATGATGCAATTTCTCTATAAACTGGACGGAAATCATGTCCCCACTCGGAGATACAATGTGCTTCATCAATAGTTATACAATCAACGTTAAGTTTTTCAAGCAACTCAATCGTTCTTTCGAGCAATAAGGTTTCAGGAGCAACATAGAGTAGTTGCACTTCACTTTTTCTTATTTGCTCAACATTGTATTCATAATCCAATTTACTTAAAGAACTATTTAGGAATAATGAATTAACACCCAACTCTTTTAACTGCTCAACTTGGTCCTTCATCAAGGAAATTAGAGGTGATACAACAATTGTAATCCCATCAAATATTAATCCTGGTATTTGATAGGTTAGCGATTTACCGCCACCCGTGGGCATTATAACCAAAGTATCTTTTTTTGAAAGTATATTTTGGATTACTTCTTTTTGTAAGGGACGAAATGAATTATATCCAAATATTTTTTTAAGTATGCCTTCTGCTTTTTTTATCATATCCAAATTTAATAATTTTATTTGAATCCGTAACAATGAATATTATCCTCTTAACGTAATTTGAAACATTACTCCGTTGAATCTGTGCAAAAAAACATAAACATGTCACATAGCTTACACAATAATGAGCAGTGCAGGCAATAACTATCGGCCACTTGACAGTTTTCTTTCCGTTCACAAACTAGATTTGAATAAACATTTAATAAAAATAAAACGGAGAAATAAAATGAACAAGAATGCACACTTATCTAGAGCAATATTAGCTGGTTTAATAGGAACTATTGGAATGACAGCATTTATGATGATGGGAAACATTATGGGAATTCAAATGAATGTTCCTAAAATGCTAGCATCAATGTTTGGTGGAAATTTGATTATCGGTTGGGGAATGCACTTCATGGTTGGAACAATTTTGGCAATTGGTTACGAGTACTTTTTTATAAAAAAAATAAAAATAAATAATCCACTAATTCGTGGAGCTGTTTATGGTATTCTACCATGGTTCATCGCACAAGTAATGGTAATGCCAATGATGTCTGTAATGAATGGAATGAGCTTTTTTGATGGATTGTTTTCTGGCTCGTTACTTATGGCATCTGCAAGTTTAATGGCTCATTTGGTTTACGGTTTAGTTGTTGGATTTATAGATAGACCGTCTGAAAAATTAGTAGTAAGCACAAGCAATGTATAAAAAGAATCTGTCATTTCGAATCCCGACATAGTTTGTCGTGTGTGAGAACCGTAAGCTCACAGAATGTAAATCTTGTGAATAGTCAGGGATTTCTTACCGTTAAACACCACGGGACTACAAAACAATGTCGGTAAATTAAGAAACGGTCTCACATTCTTTAATTAGTTAGCACCTTATATTAGTAAGGTGGA
>JAQICK010000043.1 GCA_027858595.1 Melioribacteraceae bacterium | reverse complement strand
TTGGTTTTGTCTTTTAGTATTCTCTTTATGATATTTGGACACAGATTTGGTTGGTTAGCAACTGATTCGGTGGATAATTTATCGACTTACTATACAGAAACTAAAGCTCATAATATTGCTGTAAGTGCTGCGAACCTAGCAGCAAGTGCTGTTTTTTTTGATGGCGGTTGGGATGATGGCTTTGATGACATAGCGTTTAATGGCGGAACAATTGATGTTGAAATTACCGACATTGGTGACGAAAGACTTCTTGTGTGTAAAGGGACTTATGAAGACATCACAAAAGAAGTTCAAATAAGATTTAAGCCTAGTAACTTTGCAAAATTTGCTTATTATATGAATCTATTTGGTGGTGGAGACGAACTTGTTACAGGAGACACAATTTGGGGACCATTTCATACAAATCAAAAACTTACAACAATAGGTAGCCCCGTTTTTTATGGAAAAGCAACAACTAAACTTGGCTTAAAAATGTTTGCCCCTAAAGATCCGAAGTTTTATGGTGGATATGAAAGTGGCGTTGAGGTTCCTTTTGAATTTGATACAACAGGAATTCCTTCGGCTGCGGCAAGTAACGGAAAATTCTATCCAACAGGACCTATTGATGTACGCTTAGTTTTTAATAGCGATGCAACAGTTACGCACAGCACATCTCCTAGTGGAACCGCAACATGGAGTACTCCAGTTACTGAACCAATGGCAACATACTCTCCTAATGGAGTAGTTTGGAATGCTAAAGGAAACATTTATGCTTCAGGTATAGTAAATGGCAAATATACAATCGGTTGCGGAATTAGCTCTGGTTTTGGTAGCGGAAATGTTTATATAGAAGACGATTTAGTTTACAGAACTGACCCTATTGATGATCCCAATTGTGCAGATATGCTAGGAATAGTTTCTGGCAACAATGTTATCATTTCCAACACTCCGGCAAATTACAACGATGTAAATATTCATGCATCAATATTAGCCTCAAAGGGCGGTTTGGCTGTTGAAAACTTAAACTCGTTTCCTTCTGCTGGAGATTTATATTTGGCTGGAGGAATTATTGGGCACCAAAACCAAAGTATTGCAAAGTATAGTGGAACATCAGTTACTAATGGTTTTCATTTAAAATTAAAATATGATGAAAGATTTATGGTTTCAACCCCTCCAAAATTTCCTTTAACAGATGGCTTGGAAATAGTTTCTTGGTTCGAATAATAATATTATAGTATTTCTTTTCTTTCCCTCGAGAAATGGGAATGCTGAAAAGTCTCAATTTTTATTGAGACTTTTTTTATATTCATAAATTCAAAAACAATCTATTCTATAACTAATACGGTTCGTTACATCAATATGAAAATCATTCATTCGTTATTCTTAGTAATTATTTTATTTCCAACATTATTGTTTGGACAGGTATTTACAATTGATGGCTCTATCTCGGATAGAAAAACTAAAAGACCTCTAGCCTATGCCAACATACAAGTACTGAATACATCGCTTGGAACATCATCTAATGTTGATGGAAAATATTTACTTCGCTTAAAAAAGGGAAATTACAAATTAGTGGCATCGTACATTGGATATAAATCCGATACAACTTCACTTCACGTTAACATGGATATTCCAATAAATTTTAAACTTTCTTATACGCCAGTTAGGTTGGAAGAAGTAACAGTATTGCCGAAAGAAAATCCAGCACTAGCAATTATTAAACGAGTAATTGAAACAAAGCACAGAAGAAACCAAAAACTAAATTCATATAAATTTAAGGCTTATACAAAGGGCGTTGTTAAAACCACACAAGATATATCTGCTGGTTCAAACAGTGTCGGATTAGGAATTAGTATAAAAGATACTGCCGAGCTAAAAATAACCGGAATACTTGAAAATGAAAGCCATGGTTTTTTCAAAAAACCAAATGATTACAAGGAAGAGATTGTTGCACAAAAACAATCGGCAAACTTTCCATCAACTATTAATATGCTAACTGGTGGCAGAGTAATTCAAAATTTTTATTCCGATGATATACAGTTTTTCGGTCGGGGGCTGGTAAGTCCAATAGCAGATAACGCCCTGGATTATTATTACTTTTATATTAAAGACACGCTTGCTATTGATAACCAAACAGTTTTTCAAATTCACTTTGAACCAGATTACAAATCAGACCCTGGATTTATAGGTGCCTTGTTTATAACTGATAACACTTTTGATTTAATTAAACTAGATGTGCAATTAAACGATGCAGCAAATCCTGGTGGAATTTTTTCACGCGTAAATATTATTCAGCAATACCTTCCTTATGCTGATGATATTTATATGCCTATTGATTATCGTCTTTTTATTAGTGGAAATATATTAGGAATGGCAAAGTTTGCTTTTGATATTGAATCAGTTTTATACGATTATAATATAAACTTAAAAATTGATGACGATTATTTTGATATGGTAGTTCTAAAAATACAACCAGAAGCTAATAAAATGGACTCATCGTTCTGGAGCAATAATCAAAAAATTCCGAACTCGTTAGACGAAATTAATGCTTACAAAAGAATTGATAGTACAGAAGCAATTCCAAAAACATTTGGAGACAGATTTTCGTGGTT
>JAQICK010000107.1 GCA_027858595.1 Melioribacteraceae bacterium | reverse complement strand
ATAAATTAAAAATTGTTTTAGATGAATTAGTATAAGCCACGAAAAAAAAAGGAATGGTTTTGTAATATTAAATAGAGGCGAGTATAATGAACGATATTATTTATAAAGAAGAAAGCTACTTAATACAAGGTGCTATTTATGAAGTTTATAGAGAAATGGGAAATGGGTATCTTGAAGCCGTTTATCAGGAGTGTTTAGAGATTGAGTTTGAGAACAAGAATATTCCATATCTTTCTCAACCAATGCTGAAGCTAAAATATAAAAATAGAGAATTAAAAAAATCATACAAACCAGATTTAATTTGTTTTAATAAAATAATTGTAGAATTAAAAGGCGTAAAATTAATTGCCAAAGAGCATCAAGCACAAGTACTGAATTACTTAAAAGCAACCGAGCTAAAATTAGGACTAATAGTTAACTTTGGAGCATATCCCAAAGTAGAAATAAAAAGAATAGTCCTATGATTATTTCGTCTTTTTTCGTGTGTTTCGTGGCAGAAAAGAGAGAACATATTATGAAAACTAAACTAAAAACAATTATCACTGTATTACTGTTGTTGTCAAACATTACATTTGCACAGAGCTTCAAATTTGTTGCAATGTCGGATAGCCGTGGTTCGGATAATGGAGTGAATACACCTGTTCTTTCCGCATTAACAAAACATATGCTTGAAAATAACCCAGATGTGAAATTTGTTGTTTTCGCAGGCGATATGGTAAACGGACACAGAAACGATCCAGGTAGAACCAAGCGTGAATTGCTTCACTGGAAAGAAGTAATGGCTCCAGTTTACAATCATCCAAATATTGTGTGGCCTGGAATCTGGCCTCTTGTTGGAAATCATGAAATTCGTCATAGAGAAGATGAAGATAATTTTAGAGATGTTTTTCAAGATGTTTATATGAACGGACCAAAAGAACAAAAGGGTCTTTCCTATTCTTTTGATTTTGGAAATTCTCACTTCTGTATTATGAATACTGATGCCTGGTATTACGGCGATATAGAAGATACAACTGATGACCGTCCAGATTGGCACCAAATTAAATATATCGATTGGGTTGAGAATGATTTAAAATCTGCAAGAGAGAGAGGAATGAAGCACATCTTTACCTTCTCTCACGAAATGCCTTTCCCAATTGGCGGACATTTGCATGACGGTCTTCCTAATCTTGGAAGAAATTTTAAAGGTAAGATGGATTCAACACGTCAATACTATTTGGATAGACGAGATGCTTTTTGGAATTTGATGCAAGAGTATGAAGCTGATGCACACATTTGCGGACACGAGCATACATACGGTCGTCAAGAAGTTAATGGCGTATATCAAATTTTAAACGGAAGTAGTGGTGCCCCACTATATAATTTCAATCCTCGTCCAGAAACTGATACAACAATAGGGTGGCATGAAATGACATACGAAGAAGCTGTTCCATATTATGAAATGCTTGAGTATAGTCATGGACCAGGTAAAAACTCACAGCGTTCAGAAAATTTTGTTGGTCACAAAGCTTTTAATTACTCCGTTTATGAAGTAACAGATGATAAGGTAGTTGTTAAAACTTATGGTGCATTTTCAAAGGATGGAACAAATACTGAGCTTGGAACAGAGATAGAATTAATTGATGAGTTCGTAATGGAGAAGTAATTCTGCAGGGCTGAGGCATTCCTCAGCCCTGCAACTCAAACGCCTTCCCAAATAAAACTTTCATAATTTCCAGAATTAATTAACTCTGTTTCACTATTTGGATATGCAGTTAAAAAACTTTTAGGAAATCTTGCCTTTTTCTTGGGATTCCACTTAAACTCGAAAGTATGAAGTTTACCACTATACTCTTCAATAAAATCAATTTCCTGTTTGGCGTGTGTCCTCCAGAAAAAATCGTTTGTATAAATTTCATTGTCTATACGATATTTCATACGTTCAACAATAATATAGTTTTCCCACAATGCACCTAAATCCTGTCTTATATTTAGCGAGTTAAAATTATTTATTATTGAATTCCTGATTCCCAAATCGTAAAAATATATCTTTCTTCCTTTTTTAATTTCGTTCCTCATATTTCTGCTTAAAGATGGAAGCTGGAAAATTACAAATGTCTTTTCAAGAAGATTTATATAACGTTCTATTGTTGCATTATCTACACCAAGAAAATTGCTCAACTCATTGGTTACAACTTCGTTGCCGACTTGTAACGCCAGTGCCTGCAAAAGATTTTCCAACAATTTCGGTTTTTTAAAATTACCCAAAGTAAAATTATCCTTATACAAATAGCTATCGGATAAGAATCCTAATAAATTCCTCTCATCCCCATTTGAAGTAACAATATCAGGATAATATCCATAAATCATTCTTTTTTCAAGCAACTGCTTCTCTTCGAAGAATGAAGTTTCATTAGCCATTTCACTAAAAGAGAGTGGAAGCATTTTATATTCAAACTTTCTTCCTGTTAATGGTTCATTTATCTCGGAAGCAATATCAAGGGATGACGACCCAGTTATTATTAGCTGCTTTTCTGTTAAATTATCAACAATTAACTTAGCAGTTATTCCAATATTTGGAATTCTTTGTGCTTCGTCAATTACTACCACTTTATTGTTTCCTATTAATACTTTAAGTTCCGCAATAGATTTATTTGAGAGCAAATCTCTAACATGAGACTCATCTCCGTTAAACCACACATATTTTTCTCCACTATTACTAACTAGCTTTTTAACCATTGTAGTTTTACCAACTTGTCTTGGCCCGATAACAATAATGGCTTTTCCTTTATAAAGGTTTTTAACTATTAACTTTTTTAAATTTCTTGAAATCATTGTTAAATCTTATTTTTTTCTATGGATTATAAGAAATTATTAACACTTATACAAATAATTTATATAAAATTCTTGTATTAACTCTTAGTATTTATGCAAATACTTAGTATTAACTCTAAGTATTTATGTGAAATTTTAGAGTTGATTGATTTTAGGCGAAACTCAAGGTTTTTAGGATAGGATTTGGTGCAAAAAAGCCGAGATTATTTAGCAAAAATGGTGTCTTTGCTAAAAATGGAACAAAATTGTTCACAAAAACCTCTTATGTTTTATCCCAAAGGTCTGTGAGACTCCCTCGGAGAATGCATCTTGCAGAGACATCGGATGTTTAAAATTATAAAAAAACGACTAAGTTCTAATTATGATAGCAAATGTTTTTCCCAAAGGGGCAAGCTGTGCCGATGGCACTTTTATTTGTTTTATTCTAGTTATTACCATAATATCGCTCCTCTGGAGCTTTTAGTACCGTAGGTACGATAATATGGTAAACAAAATTTATGCTGTTATAATTAGAACTCAACCTATAATATGAAACTAATCTTCTTCATGAAACTTCTTTTTTGTGCCACGATATAATTCATATTTGTGATATTTACATTCTAAAGCACCATTAAAAAGTGTAAGTCTTCTTGAAGTTTTAAGTCCAACTTTTTTCATTGAACTCATACTAGCACTTAAAATACAAGCATCAAATCCAGTAAAATTCACTTTAAGTGTATCTCCAATTTCTGTGTAGAATTGATTTAAGTCATCCTCTTTTAGCCTTTCACCGTATGGTGGATTCATTATTAAAGTTCCAAATCCAGCGTTAGATTTTTGCTCATCAAAATATTTTTTTTCAATTGTTATATGCTTACTAAGCTTTGCTGAATTAATATTGCGTGCCGTAGCGGCAATGGCTTCTTCAGATTTATCCGATGCAATAATCTTAAAATCCAATTTCGCTTTTACTTCAACTTCATCTTTTATTTTTTGCCACAATTCAGAATCAAAATCTTTCCACTTCATAAATCCATACGATTCTTTCAAATATCCTGGAGGAATATTAAGTGCAATTAATCCTGCTTCAATAGGAATTGTACCCGAGCCACACATTCCATCAATAAATTCAGATCCTTTATCCCAACCACTAAGTAAAATCATTCCAGCAGCAAGTGCCTCGTTTAATGGTGCGGCAGTAGATGCCGTTCTGTATCCACGCTTGTGTAGTGAATCACCAGAGCTATCAAGTGAGATTGTGCAAGTATCATTAAAAATATGAACACTAATTCTTACTGTTGGGTTATCAACATCAACATTTGGACGTTCGCCTAACTCATCCCTAAATCTATCAACAATTGCATCCTTAACTTTTAGTGCAACAAATTTAGAGTGTTTGAAATATTCAGAGGAAACAACTGTATCAATAGCAAAAGTTTCTTGAAGAGAAAAAAGTCTTTCCCACTCATATTTTTTTACATTTTTGTACAGTGCTTTTGGGGTCTGAACTTTGCATTTTATAATAGGCTTCAATATTCTTAATGCTGTTCTGGATAAATAATTTGCCTTATACATTGTTTCATTACTACCTATAAAACTAAGAGCTCTATTATGCTGAATAATATTTTTAGCACCAATGGTTCTAAGTTCAGCGGCTAATATTTCTTCAAGACCATAAAAGGTTTTGGCAATCATTTCAAAATTTTCTTTCATTGGAGTACCTACTTATAAATTATATAACAAAATGTTTTTGAAAAACGTAAATTGTGATTTAATTAATATTTTTCTTTTACACAGGAGTTTTAAGTGAATAGAACAAAAATACTCTTTTCATTAATGTTTTTCATATTTATTTCATCATCACTATTTGCTCAAAAGGTGGATGAGTATGAAAT
>JAQICK010000396.1 GCA_027858595.1 Melioribacteraceae bacterium | reverse complement strand
AAACAATGTAGGTTTAACTATTTATGAGGCGTAACCTCAGTGAAGACTTATTAGTTAAATGCAATAGAAACACCAGCATTGAAAGATTGAGGTGTTCCGAAGAATACTTCTGCTCTTTGTGCCGAGTGACTTGTCGCACCACTAATACCATTATAAGAACTGTTATCAACAGCATCTTGAATGTAGATTGTATCTAATAAGTTAAATGCATGCGCAAATACTGTAAAAGTTGTTCCACCTAAGTTGAATGGTAATGTATAATTAAAGTGAACGTCTAGCAAATTATAGCTAGGTGTTTGCCAACTTTGCTCTCTGTCAGTAGCATCTGTTCTACTTAATACATTCCAGTTAGCATACATATTTGAGTACATGCTGAAAAGAACTTGGAATGTCATACCTTTTATAGGGAATACTGTAGCACCTAAAACAAAAGAAGTTTGTGGTTGATCACCAACTTTTAGATCTTTAATATAGTAATCGTATTTTGTATCAACACGGCCACCGCTAGAGTAATCAATGTAAGTACCAGAAACGTCGTCAGTATAAACCCAGTTACCATAAGAAACAATACCATCAAGTTTCAACATTGGAGCTGGCTTATAATTTAATTCTAACTCAACACCCATATGGCGAGCATCAATACCGTTTAGGTTAACAATATCTTCAGTACCGTCAACGTTTTGTACAGATTGACTATTTGCTCTATCTGCCCAAGTTGTATAATAAACGTTTAAGCCTGCATTAAGTTTGTTCTTAAGGAAAGAGTTATTTGTTCCAACCTCAAAAGAAACAAATGTTTCATTTGTAGGATCAGAAGCAACAGTACCATCATAATCACTAATTACTTGATCGAAGATAGGAACTTTACTTACATAACCAGCATTTGCATAAATACTATTTGTAGTTGTTAAACGATAGCTTGCACCACCTTTTACTTGATATCCATGAATAAAATCTGTTTCAGAAAACAATTCACTTCCATCGGCTTCTTTTGTAAAATGGTCTGTATATGTGTAAGAAATCATTGACCATCCGAAAGTACCATAAGCCGTAATCCTATCTTTTGAATATTCACCTTGTAAATAAGCACCAAACCAGTCAACAGTGTTTGTGTTATTATAAGCAATTTTATCACCAAGAACTTTTTGATCAGTTGAAGCAAAGTCATCGTTACCATAAGAATAGTAAGCTCCTCCTAAAAGGTCTCTAACTTCTCTAAAGTGATCAATTTCAGCAGTTCTCCAGTCAATACCAAAAGATGTTTTAAAGTTATCATTAATTTTATAATAAGCTTTTGAAATTAAACCAAAAGTATATTGATTGTTAACACTATTTCTTAAAATACCTCTTGAGCCAGTGCTTGATGTGTCATTGTAATCTATTGTAGCATTATAATCAACTATACGAGTAGGTTCTGAAGCATAATCCCAAATAACAGACCCATAAGTTCCAGTTCCGCCACCTTGACCACCTGACCAATAAGCAGTTGTATATAAACTGAGTTTATCAGAAAGTTGAGAGTACCAGTTTAAGTTTACAATTGGTTTGTGAAAGTAGTTTTCTCTTTCATTTAAGAATTCAGGATCATATCTATCTTGAGCTGAACCATCCCAATATTGTTGACCTGTATAAGATGAACTAACAGGGCTCCAGTTTTCACTGTAAAATCTTCCAGTAGTTGCTTCACGTTTTGAATCTAAATCTGCTTGTGAATAACCAAGTTCGTCTCTAGCATAGTCGTGGCTATAAGTAGCTGCATTTTGTTTGTATAAGTTTTGACCATGACGTTGAGGAGAACCAAGAGCATAAAGTTCTAATCTGTTTTTGGAATTAATTTCATAACTTAAACCCATGTAATATGCCCAAGCGTCTGTCCAGTTTTTATCAATAAGACCGTTGCCTGTTTTCTTAACAAGATTAACACTAGCCGCAAATTTACCCATTTTACCTGAGTTTGCACCAAGAGTAGTTTTTAAGAATCCGTCATTACCTAATTCTTGTTTGAAGTTAACACCAAATTTAAGAGCAGTAGGATCAGAAATGATGTTCATAGTACCACCAATTGAAGGTGTTGCTAAGTTAACAGCACTAAGACCACGTTGTACTTGGATTGAAGATGTAGCATCACCAAGTCCATCCCAGTTTGACCAATAAACCCAACCATTTTCCATGTCGTTCACAGGAACACCATTAATCATGATTGCAATATTTTTTTGATCAAATCCACGAATATTAATTCTCGCATCACCAGAACCACCACCTTGTGCAGTTGCATAAACTGAAGGAGTTGTGTTAAGAATCATTGGAATGTCTCTTGAACCCAATTGTTGTTCCATCTCTTTTTTATCGATGTTTGTAAAAGCAACTGGAGTTTCTCTTTCTTTAGCACGGTCAGCAAGAACCGTAACGTTAAGAGAAAATTGGTGATCTTTCAACGTGAAATCTAATTCCATGTTATTTGAAAGATTTACTCTTTCTTCAATTGTTTCAAATCCAATGTAACTACATACAACTGTGTACTCACCAGCTTGTAAAGAAGGGATTGCAAACTTACCATCAATATCAGTAGCAGCACCCATTGTAGTGCCTTTTACATACACGTTAGCCCCAACTAGTTTTTCACCAGATTCGGTACTGGTTACTACTCCAGAAAGTGTATAAGTTTGTGCGAAAAGTGCTGATGTTAAAAGCATCATCAGTACTAAAGTTTTGTAAATCTTCATCATAAAGTTTCCTTATGATTTGTTAATAAGTTAGTTAGGTTTTTAAATCAAGGAAGTAATAATAAATATAAAGCGAGTTGAAGGGCAAATGTTTTTGCTCATTTAACAATAAATTAACACTCAATATATTCTTCAAATTCATTACACTTTTGTTTGTGGTAAATTGATTGCACCCAAAATTTAAGGACTTTGGATGTGAAATGCTATATCTAATTAAAAAATATTTTTAGCATATTTAACTAATATTTGAACATGAAATATTTAGAAAGTGTATTTTATCATTTCAATATTATTATATTTTACGGATTTTAGAAAATGCAAGATTTAGAAAGCAAGTTGAAGAAAATAAAACTAGCAATTACTGATGTTGATGGCGTGCTAACAGATGGTGGACTTTACTATACTAGTGAAGGATTAGTAATGAAAAAATTTAATGTTAAGGACGGCATGGGTACAAGACGTCTGCACGAAAATAATTTCAAATGTGGAATAATTTCAACTGATGGTTCTGAATTAATAGAGGTTAGAAACAAAAGATTAAAAATGGATTTTCTAGTTACTGGCTCTTGGAATAAATTAGAAAAACTTGAAGAGATTTGTGATGCAGAAAACATTGGATTAGAAAATGTAGCCTATCTTGGAGATGATATTAACGACCTGGAAATTATTAATGGAGTTGGTTTTTCCTCAGCCCCAAGTGATGCTGTAGATTCTGTTTTAAATTCAGTAGATTATATCTGTAAACGAAAGGGTGGCGATGGAGTTTTCAGAGAATTTGCTGAACTTATAATATCTGGGAATTCTTAAAATATTAACCGCAAAGGGCACAAAGGTTTCGCAAAGCAAAGAAGGTTCCGTGCAAGAACATCACGGAAGGACTGTAAAAACAGCATGTCATTCCCGAAAGCTCTTATCGGGAATCTGCCACGTTGGAGATCCTTGAAGCGTCCTGAAAACAGTTGACTCAATATAACAACAAAAGTCAACTAATAACAGGACAAGAAATGAAGAAAAGAAAAGAGAAAGAGGAGAATCAATTATTTCGTGATTCAGTTTAC
>JAQICK010000473.1 GCA_027858595.1 Melioribacteraceae bacterium | reverse complement strand
GTAAACTGAATCACGAAATAATTGATTCTCCTCTTTCTCTTTTCTTTTCTTCATTTCTTGTCCTGTTATTAGTTGACTTTTGTTGTTATATTGAGTCAACTGTTTTCAGGACGCTTCAATCTATAGATAGTATGAGATTCCCACCAAGAACTTGTGGGAATGACAATTTCCTTTTAAAGTCACCCCTCATTCTCTAATTGCTATAACTCCAAAGGCCCTGCCCGACTCACTTTTATCCCTCCGAAATGAGTGAATATAGCTTTCATCAAAACTGCATAAACCAGATTTTTCAATTTGTGATTTTGGAATTCCAAAATTAACCAACATATCATAATTTACTTGAGCTACATCAAGTAAATATTTTTCTGCTTTGGGAATCAAATATTTTTCAAGAAATTGTTGAGCTACTTCTTTGCCAACTTCGTAATTTTTTTGCGAAATTGAAGGTGCAATATAGACGAATAAATTTTCTGGTTCGCAATCAAATTCATTTTTAAGCTGCATTAATGTTTTCTTAACTATTTGGTGCTTTGTTCCACGCCAGCCAGAATGAATACCAGCGATTACTTTTTCAACTCTATCATAAATAAAAATACCAATGCAATCTGCCATTGAAACTGCAATACCAATTCCTTTACGAGGTGTTATTATTGCATCGCTATCACCAACACTTCCACCATAACCAGTAGTTTTAATAATATCAGAATGAATTTGGTTTTGATATGCAACATTATCAGTCTTCAACCCAAGAGATTCAAAAAACAGTCTTCTGTTTGATTTTACTCTTTCATCATCATCGCTGAGTGCAAATGACATATTAAAATTGAATTTATCGTGTTTATCAACTTTAAATTTGGTGCTCATTCCAAATGCAATTTCTGGAAATTGTTCAAATATTTTTGATTTTATTATTTCCATCATTTGCCAATATATAAAAATAAATACAAAGCAAGAATAAGTTTTATAACTGTTCTTAAGTTCGTAGGGTTGAGTTCTAATTAGACAGCATTATTTAGCTGTAATGTTATCAATAAATAATTTTAAAATAATCTGTCCATTCTTCCGAAGAAATTCCCTTTGATGAATCACGACGAAGTCTGTCGGGCGTGAGTACCGTAAGCTCACCGAAGGTAAATCTTATGCAGAGTAGGAGATTTCTCAATCGTCCCAATAAAAATAATCGGCACTCATTTCGAAATGACATATAAACATACTGAGAAAAGAGAAGGGTATTATTTGCTTTCATAAATATAACTCACCCGATTGTAGTAATATAGTTGTAAAATTTACTTCCGTTTATGAGATTTTTTCATATTTCCAATAATTCCAATAGCACCAGGTTTATAAGTGAATTTGCCATTTTCATCTATAATAATAAAATCATAAAGAAATGCCTCTTCACTAAATTTAACTTCTTTATCAAAACTTTCATTTCCCCCACTAGGAAGAAAGAATTGAATTGGAATATTTAAACTTGGCTGTTCAATAATTGTATTTGGGTTTTGAATAGTGGAATCTCCATGTGCTTTACTGTAGTATTCTGTCCACTCATCATTTACAGATTTTTTAGAATTCTCAACTTTTATATAGCCATTTTCAGTTACAAGATATTGCTCGTTGCCTTGATAAACAACACCACGAACAACATCTTTTAGATTTTGAGTTGTGATATTTTGGGCAACTAAATTGGTGCAAAATAACGTAATATATAAAATTAATATTTTCATCTGTTTATAATTTTAGATTAATATCAGAAGGAACTCACATATATTCATTAACATGCTTGAAAGAATTTTTACATGCTCGTTTCATTTACTATAATTCCTTAACACAAAAGTGCTGAAGTACCAGCCAAAAAGCACTGTCATGCTGAATTTATTTCAGCATCTCGGACACCACATGAGATTCCCCCGTAGGGGCAAGCTGTGTAAGCCTGTCCCGTGATGTTTTTACACGGGAAACATCACTGAATGACGGCGTGTTTTGGAATAGTAAAAAAAATGCTGAGTTAATTAGAACTCAGCATAATTTATTAAATAATCTCTAACGATTTTTCTAAATCCATTATTATATCTTCTGTTTTTTCTAGTCCGAAAGCAAGTCTGATTCCACCCGGATCAATTCCACGCTCTTTTAATTTTTCTGGAGGAACAACAGAGTGAGTCATTGAAGGTGGATGCTCAATTAATGTTCTTGTATGGCCAAGGCTTACAGCAAGAGTCATTGTATAGCTATTATCGGCAGTGTAGTCAATAAATTTAGCCCCTTTCGCTTTGCAATCTGCAGGAGAATCTCCTTTCAGCATAAAATAAACTAAAGTTCCAGGAGCAAATTCTCCATCAAAGTTAGTCATTTGTTTTTTTGCTAACTCATGAAATTTAAATGATTTTAATCCAGGATAATTTACAACATCCACTTTTGGATGTGCTTCAAGATACTCTGCTACCTTTAGTGCTGTAGCAATTTGTTGTTTCTGTCTTATAGCAAGTGTTGGTAATCCGTAAGTTGAAACAGTCCAAGCACTTTTTGAATTTAGAACAGTTCCAAAGTCCTTACGGTATAACAGAATTCTATCGCGATACTCTTTTCGTCCAATAACAACTCCACCCATATCAGTTCCAAAACCATTAATTCCTTTTGTTAAAGAATGGACAGTAAAATCAGCACCAAGTTCAATTGGTCTCTGGCAATATGGTGTAGCAAATGTGTTATCAACAACAATTTGAATTTTGTCTTCGTTATTTCTATTTGAATTTAACTCATCAACAATTTTTCTTACAGCACCAATATCAATAATATCCAAATTAGGGTTTGCCGGAGATTCTAAATAAATTACTCTTGTATTATCGTTTACAAATTTTAAAATATTCTCTGCATCTGTTAAATCTGTTGGATGCACGGCAATGTTATAGCGAGGATACCAATTATTGAAAAGCGAAATAGTGCATCCGTAAAGAGTTGCATGAGTAATTATTTCATCACCCGTTTTTGTAAGAACGCCAAGCACACCAGATATTGCACCCATTCCTGTTGCAAAAGTTACTGCCATCTCCCCGTTTTCAATGTGTGCAAGGTTTTCCTCAAGCATATCTTTATTGGGCTCGCCAAGTCTATCATATATTAAAATTGGATCTTTATCACCAAGCTTTTCTGTTTGAGCAAATTCCATAAACCCTTGTGCCCCACGAGCAACTGAATCTAACTTAAAAGTATTTGAAGATGACAATGGTGCAACTACATGATGTGAATAATCCCATTTGTTTGAAACATTTTTTCCATAGATAATTTGTGTATCTATGGAATATTTTGTTTCATCAACTTTGGTTTTTTTTTCTTCTGACATAAATTTACCTTTTCTAAATTTTTAATTTCTAATGAGCAAGCTCAT
>JAQICK010000012.1 GCA_027858595.1 Melioribacteraceae bacterium | reverse complement strand
GTAAACTGAATCACGTACTAATTGATTCTCATCTTTCTCTTTTCTTTTCTTCATTTCTTGTCCTGTTATTAGTTGACTTTTGTTGTTATATTGAGTCAACTGTTTTCAGGACGCTTCAGTAATGGCATATCTGTCATTCCCGAAAATTTTTATCGGGAATCTCATATGTATAGTTGGAGATTCCCACTAAGAGCATGTTGGAATGACATTTTCTATTATGTAATTTTACAGATTGCCACACCAATAAAAAAAATCGGGGCAAACTGTCGTTCAAAGAGCGAACTCCTAGCAATGACATTTTTTCAAGAACTAACTTTTATTTTCTCCAACCTTGCACAATTGGAATTCTTCTTCCATATCCAAATGATTTAGTTGAAACACGCAAAGCCGGTGCAGCTTGAAATCTTTTAAACTCACTTCTATCAACAAGGCGTAATACAGATAGCACAATGTCTTTGTTCCCAACTTCTGCAATAACTTCTTCTACCTCTTTATGCTCCTCCAAATATTTTCTTAAAATTGCATCCAATAAATCATAAGAGGGGAGTGAGTCTTCATCTTTTTGATCTGGACGTAATTCTGCAGATGGAGGTTTGGTAATAATATTATTTGGAATTACTTCTTTATCACGGTTTATAAATTTAGAAATCTTAAATACATCCATTTTAAAAACATCTGCAATTACCCCAAGTGCACCATTCATATCACCATAAAGTGTTGCATATCCAACAGCCATTTCAGATTTGTTTCCGGTAGTGCAAAGAAGGTAGTTGAATTTATTTGAGAACGCCATTAAATATAATCCACGTATTCTTGCTTGCATATTCTCTTCTGTTACATCTGCTGGTTTTCCATTAAATGCTGGTTGAAGCATCTCGTTTATTTTATCAAATACTGGTTGAATGGAAATGTTATCAGAGGTAATTCCAAGATTATTAATTAATTCTTCAGAGTCTTTCACACTTCCTTCACTTGAATACTGCGATGGCATCATTACAACGTGAAC
This sequence comes from Melioribacteraceae bacterium, assembly GCA_027858595.1. GTDB lineage: Bacteria > Bacteroidota > Ignavibacteria > Ignavibacteriales > Melioribacteraceae > 1-14-2-50-31-20. The sequence goes on along the minus strand of JAQICK010000012.1, from coordinate 1,041 downwards.
ATTCTCTTTCCCAAATGCTTGAACAGCAATGTAAGTTACAAGTGCAGAATCGATTCCTCCGCTTAATCCAACCAATGCTTTGGTGAAACCAGTTTTGGTTGCGTATTCTCTAAGTCCATAAGTTAATGCCGCAAGAACTTCTTCTTCCAAAGATTTTTCAACGTGGGTAATAAGACTATATTCTTTATTGGTATCGTAGATGAAAAAATCTTCATCGTAAGTTTTGCCCATCATTTCAAGATCGCCATTGGAGTTGAAGCACATACTTGCTCCATCAAAAATTAAATCGGTTTGTCCACCAGCAACGCAAACATAAGCAAGAGGAAGTTTATTAGTTTTGGTCAAAGTTGAAAGCATATCAAAACGCTCTTGCCTTCTTCCGTAAGCATAAGGAGAAGCAGAAATATTTATTAATATCGTTGAACCTTTTTCAACCAATCTCTGAACTGGGTCGCGATGATATCTTCGTTGTTTCCAATAATCCGCATCATTCCAAATATCTTCACAGATTGAAATGCCTAGTCGTTCGCCCTTAAATTCGTGAACATAAACTTCCTTTGCCGTTTCAAAATATCTAACTTCATCAAAAACATCGTAATTTGGAAGTAACGTTTTGTGCTGTGTAAATTCTATTCTTCCGTTGTAACAGAGGACTGCAGAATTATAAAGTCCAGTTCCTACATTATCAAACTCTTCAGTAATTGTTCCAAAAATTAAACCAGCGTCACCAGTAATTAAACTAATTTCTTTAGTTGCTTGTGTAACAGCATCACGGAATTTTTTGCGTTCAATTAAATCTTGCGGAGAGTATCCAGTTATTGTTAATTCAGGGAAAATAACTAAATCAACTTGTTCTTTAACAGCTCTATTATATCCATCAATGATTTTTTGTTTATTCCCTTCAATGTCACCAATTATTGGATCCATTTGGCATAGGGCAATTTTCATAATTTATACTCTAAAATTAAAATAATAACTCCAAAATTAGTGAAGAATAAAAGTTTAGGCAATAAAAATAAGATATTCTTCAGTGTAATTAAT
>JAQICK010000353.1 GCA_027858595.1 Melioribacteraceae bacterium | reverse complement strand
TTCCTACTATTCGCATAATGGGTGGAATTCACTATATAAAATTAATTCTGCATCACAATTTAATTAGCAACATAATTAAGAAAATTGAGGAGATTAGAAATATATCAGTTCTAATTAATTCAATACGCTCATTACTAATTATTAAATCGCATGGCTTTTGGAAATCACACTATATTTTTGACCAACCATCAAAAAATGAGATAAAATATTTTATTGGGTTTTCTCGTGCTGACGAGATTTTGGTAAATATTATTCTCCCATATTTCATGGTTTACTTTGATGTTTTTGGAAAGAAAGAGTTATCAAAAAAGATTTTAAAAATCTATAATTTATATGAACAGAGGGATGATAATAAAATTACAAGAGAAGTTTCAAGCAGCCTTGGAGTCCCAAATCTTCAGAAAAACACTATTTATGCACAAGGCATGATTGAACTATATAGAAATCATTGTTCTAAAAATAAATGCCTGGAATGTGAAATAGGCAAAGTTGTTTTTAATTAATTATTTGAACCACTAATGCTATCAATTTCATCTCTTAGTTTTGCTGCTCTTTCATAATCCTCTTTTTCAATTGCTTCTCTTAGCTGATCTTGTAGTGATGCACTTTGGGTTTCATTCTGTGTGGCTTTACTAGTAGACTTATCTTCAGTCTGAGAAAAAGAATCTTTCGTATCATTTTCCGAAGGAATAAAGGAAGCAATTTCCATCACAGACTCTGATACAAAAATAGGAGATGATGATCTAACAGCCAACGCAATTGCATCGCTTGGTCTTGCGTCGATACTATTGTGTATAGTAGATATATCTATATTTATTTCTGAATAAAAAGTATTATCTCTTAATTCACTAATAAATACATCCAGAACAGTTCCGCCAAGATTATCAACAAAAGTTTTTAATAAATCGTGGGTAAGTGGTCGAGGGGGTTTTATACCTTCTAGCTCTAAGGCAATTGCTTGTGCTTCAAATTGTCCAATAATAATTGGTAGCCGCCTCTGCCCATAAATTTCCCTAAGCAGTAAAGCATAAGCCCCTCCAGCGGAAGGGCTAGATGATAATCCTAATATTTCAACTTGAACTTTATCCATAAAATTAATTTTTCTTTAGTTCTTCAATTAAAGCAGGAATAACTTCAAACGCATCTCCTGCAATACCATAATCTGCAACACCAAAAATAGGGGCATCTTTATCTTTGTTTATTGCTACAATATATTTTGATGATTGCATTCCAGCAAGATGTTGAATTGCTCCAGAAATTCCAACAGCAATATAGAGATTAGGAGAAACTGTTTTTCCAGTTTGTCCAACTTGTTCACTGTGTGGTCTCCAACCCGCATCAACTGCAGCACGAGAAGCACCATTAGCAGCACCTAGTAATGAAGCAAGTTCTTCAATCATTCCAAAATTTTCAGGAGCTTTTAAACCACGTCCACCAGAAACAATTATATCAGCTTCAGTAACATCTAGTTTACCACCAGCTTTTGAAACCGAAATTACTTTGTTTGATAAATTTAGTGCTTCAACATCTTTTACAATTACCTCAGCTTTAGCGTCGGAGACTTCACCGATAGTAAATACATTTGGTCTAAGAGTTAAAATGTTTTTTTCTGAATTTGATTTTACAATAGTTAATGCCTTTCCAGCGTAAACAGGTTTTGTCGCAACAAGGTTTCCTTCAGTTTCTTCAAGTTCAACACAATCAACAACAATTCCACTATTTAACTTAACAGATAAAACGGGTGCAAGATCTTTACCCATTGCTGTGTTTGCAAAAAGGAAAAAGTTTGCATTTGATTCGTCAGCAAAACTAACCAATAAATCGGTGTAAGCGGAAACAGAATAATTTGCTAACTCTGTGTTTTTTAGATGTGTAATTTTTGAAACTCCGTATCTACCCGTATTTTCAAGATTACTAATTTCATTTCCAATAGTAACAGCTTCAATATCTGCCCTCATCGCCACTGCTAATAGTCCACCTTTTTTTAATACTTCTAATGATGATTTTTTAATCTCACCATCTCTTTGTTCAACAAAGATTATAAATTTATTTGCCATTCTAAACTCCTAAATAACTTTAGCTTCTTCTTTTAATAAACGGACTAATTCTGGAACTGCACTAGCATCTTCACCAACTATTTTACCAGCTTCCTTTGCTTTTGGCTTTTTCATTTCAAGAACATCAACAATGCTTTCTGTAACTTGAATTTCTTTTTCTTCAATTACTTTTCTCTTCGCAGTCATAATTCCTTTTAATGATGCATACCTCGGTTCATTAAGTCCTTTTTGTGCAGTAACTATAGCAGGTAGGGAAGTCTCAATTGTTTCCTTTCCGCCTTCAATTTCTCGTTCGGCAGTTATTTTAGTTCCATCCAATTTAAATGAAGTTGCAGTAGACACAATATTGTAACCTAAAAGAGTTGCTACTAATTGTCCCATTATTGAACTATCATAATCGACAGATTGTTTACCCATAAATACTAATTCAGTTTCTTGGTTTTTAATTTCATCTGCTAATGCTTTTGCAACAGAAAGTGAATCCAACGCTAAGTCGGTTTTTAAAAGGACAGCACTATCAGCACCCATAGCCAATGCTTTACGTAGTGTTTCTTTGTTAGTTTCGGGTCCTAAACTTAGGACAACAACCTCTCCATCACTAGCTTCTTTAGTCTTCAATGCTTCTTCAATTGCAAACTCGTCGTATGGATTTACAACATAAGTAACTCCATTTTTGTCAATCGTTTTTTGATCTGAAGAAATGTTAACCTTAGTTGCAGTATCAGGAACATGGTTTACACAAACCACTATTTTCATATTTACTCCCTAAAAGTTTTGCTAAAAGTTTAATAATAAAAGATAACTAATTTTTTCTTTATTCGTAGTAATTTAATAACTTTTGAAAGTAAATTTTAGGAAAGAATACGTGAACGAAAGCCAAGTTGAAGGCATTGTTGAAACTCAAGAAGAAGAGAAAACATCTATTGGATTACCATTCAAAGTAATTCTCTATAATGATGAGGAACATACTTTTGATGAGGTAATTGTTCAGCTAATTAAAGCCGTTGGATGTTCATTTAAATCCGCACGTAGTTTCGCTTTTGAAGTTCATGTAAAGGGGAAAGCACTAGTCTTTACTGGCGATTTGCCATCATGCTTGAAAATCACTTCAATACTTGAAGAGATTGCTTTGCACACTCAAATTCTTTCTGAATAAAATTTGCTATAAATAATTTAAAATTATAAAAATAATATTTGAATAGATTTAAGACTTTAAATAATGCTTTTGTCATTTCCGAAAGTTTTAATCGGGAATCTCATGATAGCAAGTTCCCATTGAGAAGATGTAGGT
>JAQICK010000145.1 GCA_027858595.1 Melioribacteraceae bacterium | reverse complement strand
TTTGTTGAGTGGTTACAAAAAAATCCTAACGGAGTTGTATCTCTACCAACTGGAAAGACCCCTGAACATTTTATCCATTGGGTTTCAAAAGTTATTAACGAGTGGGATTCAAAAATAATCCAAGAGTTATTAGCGGAAGTTGGAATTGATGGGACTAAAAAACCATTTTTAAGCGGTGTTACTTTTGTTCAAATAGATGAGTTTTACCCAATAGATTCAGCACAACACAATAGTTTTTTCTATTATATTAATAAATATTACTTTAAAAATTTAGGGTTTGATAAGTCTAAAGCCTTGATGATGAACATCAATGAGATTCCCACTGCTGAAGGACTTCCTCTCGAAGTAATATTCCCAGAAAATAAAGTTAATTTATCGTTACGTACACGTTGGGCAAGCAGTAGAGTAGAGCGTTTACAAAAAAGGACAATAGAATTAGTAGATGAGTTCTGCACAAATTACGAAAAGCAAATTAGAGATTTAGGTGGAATAGGATTTTTCCTTGGTGGTATTGGGCCTGATGGACATATAGGATTTAATGTTCAAGGTAGCGACCATTATTCAACTACAAGATTAATTGAAACTAATTACGAAACTCAGGCTGCTGCTGCAAGTGATTTGGGTGGAATTGAAATTGCTAAAAATCGTCTTGTTATTACAATTGGTTTAGATACAATTACATACAACAAAGAAGCTACTGCCATAATCATTGCGGCTGGAGAGGCGAAATCTAACATAGTTAGAGATTCAATTCAGACATCGGCAAATAATAAATATCCAGCGACAGTATTACAAAAATTAGAAAACGCACGTTTCTACTTAACCAACGGAGCTGCATTAAGGTTAATTGAAAGAAGATACACAGACATGCTTGATCAAGAGCCATTAAGCGAAACTACAATTGAGCGTGGAGTTTTTAATCTGGTTGTTGAAAAACAGAAGCAACTTGATGAACTTACAAAAGAGGATTACCAATCGGATAAAATAGCTAATTTAATATTGAAGAAAACAAAGAAAACTCCAAAAGAATTAGGCGACTCAATAAGAAAAAGTTTATTAGAAAGATTTGAAAAAGGATTAGCGACAGTTGAGAATGAAACAATATTGCACACTGCACCCCATCACGATGATATAATGCTAGGCTATTTACCTTACATAAATCACTTGGTTCGCTCACCTTTAAATAATCATCATTTTGCATATTTAACAAGTGGTTTTACAGCAGTAACAAATCATTATATGTTGGAACTATTGCAAAATTTACTCGAAAATCTTAAATACGATTCTTTTACAAAACGATTTAAAGAAGGATATTTTGACCCAACATTCATTGAAGGTAAAAATAGAGATGTTGCATGTTATCTAGATGGAATTGCGTCACATTCACTTACACAGAGAACTGAAGCTGTTTCTAGAAGATTAATGCGAAACATGATTGAAATATATGAAGAAGATAATCCAGTTTATCTAAAGGATAGAGTTGAAGAACTTGTCAATTATTTTGAAACTCAATATCCGGGCAAAAAGGATATTCAGCATGTTCAGAAGTTGAAAGGTATGATGCGTGAATGGGAAGTAGAAATCCTTTGGGCTTACTATGGTTTTTCGGTTGAGGATATTTCACATCTTAGGTTAGGTTTTTATCAAGGTGATATATTTACAGAAAATCCAGAAATGGGTAGAGATGTAATTCCAGTTTTAAATTTATTAAAGAAAACTAAGCCATCAATAGTTACTGTAGCATTAGATCCTGAGGGAAGCGGGCCTGATACTCACTATAAAGTTCTACAAGCAGTTTCTGAGGCATTAAAGATGTATGAGAAGGAGACTGGAAACTCGAACATAAAAGTTTGGGGATATAGAAATGTTTGGTTCCGTTTTCATCCAGCAGAAGCAAATATTTATTTGCCAGTTAGTTTAGGTTCGTTTGCAATTGCAGAAAATACTTTTATGAAAAGTTTTGGCTCGCAGAGTAATGCAAGTTTTCCTAGTTGGGAGTATGATGGACCATTTCATAGATTAGGACAGAGAATACAAGTTGATCAGTATAACATTGTTCGTTCATCTTTAGGGAAAGAATACTTTTTGGAACATGATTCAAAACGTGTAAGAGCAGCAAAAGGAATGATTTTCCTTAAAGAACTTACACTTAAAGAATTCTACAAACATTCAATTGAATTGAAAAAAGCTACTGAAAATGCTTAACTAAACAAAAAAGGTTCTCTTATAAAGAGAACCTTTTTTGTTTCTATTCTTACCGTTTCAGTTTATATATTTACTCTCCATTTTAAATTTTGAAAGAGTATAATATTGAAAACACAAACATTCCTTCTTCTTATAATAATTTTATCTAATTCACTTATAGCTCAAGTACTTTCTTCTGCGTCAGAGGATATTGAATATGGGGAAGAGTATTATCCATTTAATGAAAACATTGAATTAGTTTTTGATTCGAATATTGGTGATGCAATTAAGAGTGTTGAAATATTAGATAGTCTATATAAAACAACAAATATTTCTGATAAATTCATTTATTCTCAAACTCTTACAAAGCAAAAGAATGGTATTTATATAGTTAGAACTGAACAAATAATTAACACTTTTCTTTATTCAAAAGAAGTTGATATTACTTATTCCAAACCACTTCTTCATATTCCTTTACCACTTAAAATTGGAATGACATGGAATTGGTCTGGATATCAGATTAAGAATGGAGATACAACTGAA
>JAQICK010000415.1 GCA_027858595.1 Melioribacteraceae bacterium | reverse complement strand
GATATTCTACTCTCCCACAAACAAAAGATTGAATGGTTTAGTAAATTTGGGTATTAGATAAACAAAAACCCTCAAAGTCGCTAGAAATTACAAAGTGATAAATGAGCATAAATCTAATGTGATTTTTTTACAACCTAGATTCTTTATGATAAAAAATGATAATAAATTATAAAAAAAATATTGCAGAAAAAGATTATTTTCTCAAGGCATCTGAAGTTGCAGATGAAATGAATATACAAATTTATGTTGTCGGCGGATATGTCCGTGATTTAATGTTAAATCGAAAATTGGATGATGTTGATATTTTAGTTGTTGGTGATGGTCTTGAATTTGCTCAAAAATTATCGCAAAAACTTGGACTAAAGAAAGTTGATTATTTCAAAACTTTTGGAACCGCACACTTTTTTTACAAAGATATCGATTTGGAATTTGTTGGTGCAAGAAAAGAATCATACTCGCTCGATAGTAGAAATCCAGAGGTAGAAATTGGAACTTTTGAAGACGACATAAATCGCCGTGATTTTACAATTAACACGCTTGCTATTTCATTAAACAAAGACAGCTTCGGTGAATTAATTGATACATTTGGTGGAGTAAAAGATATCGAGTCAAAGTTGATTAAAACTCCACTTAACCCTGAGGAAACTTTTAACGATGATCCACTAAGAATTTTACGAGCATTCCGTTTTGCTTCGCAATTAGATTTTCATTTGGATGATTCTCTTGTAAAAGCTGCAAACAAGTTGGCAAGCCGATTAGAAATAATTTCGCAAGAGAGAGTTACAGAGGAATTCTTTAAAATATTGAAATCGCCAAAGCCATTTGTTGGTTTAAGATTACTTTTCGATTCTGGAGTTATGAAAGTAATTTTCCCTGAAGTCGCCGATCTTAGGGGAGTAGAACAAATAAAGGACTTCCATCATAAAGATGTGTTTTTACACACTTGCCAAGTAGTAGATAACGTTGCAAGTGTATCGGATAATGTTTGGTTACGCTTTGCTGCATTAATGCACGATATTGCAAAACCGCCAACAAAAAGATTTGATCAAAAAGTCGGCTGGACTTTTCACGGGCACGAAGAGAAAGGTGCTCGTTGGATGAAATACATTTTTAAGCGAATGAAGCTGCCCCTTACAAAATTAAATTATGTTCGCACATTGGTTCGTTTACATCTTCGTCCAATAGCACTTATTTCGGACGATGTGACAGATTCTGCAATAAGAAGATTTATTGTTACTTTGGGTGAAGATTTAGAAGATATGATTACTCTTTGTCGTGCAGATATTACAAGTAAAAATCCTAAAAAAGTTACTAGATATTTATCCAATTACGATAAAGTAATGGAAAAAGTTCGTGATGTTAAAGAACGCGATAAATTACGAGAGTTCCAATCTCCTGTTCACGGAGAAGAGATTATGAAATTATTTAATATTCCTCCTTCAAGAAAAGTTGGTGAAATTAAAACTGCAATTGAAGAAGCAATACTCGAAGGCGAAATAGGGAACAATTACGAAGAAGCATTTGAGTATTTGAAAAAGATTAAAGACGAGTTTGTGTAAATGAATTCTATGAGTATTGAACAAATTACAGATGAAGAAATTTTTGTTTTAGTAAAAGAAAGAGATTTGGAAATTTCCTAAGGTAAAATTGATACCTTTTCTCACAAAGAATTGATGGAGAGGTTACGAGATGAAAATATTTTGGAAAAGACCATAAACCAGTGAACTGGTTAAAACAAGTTGTTTACAAATTATCCAACGACTTAAGTCGTTGGATAACATAATTTAGCACTCTATTAAACCGTTTCTCTGAAGGAGTTTTACAAACAACGGTTTTCGGAATATTTAATAGCTAAATCTTTTCCATCATCAATTGTTTTACTAAATACACTTTCCGTTTTATAAACATATTGTCTATTTTGCCCCTTAAAATTTTTCAACTAAAAAGATTATATTCCTATGGTAGATTACTCAGCAATAAATATTGATAAATTAATAATTCATAAAGTAGGCAATAAAAAGAAAGAAATTGAAAATCAAATTTCAAAAGGACTTTGTAATGTTGGCGAAGACCTTTCAACAAATCTGATAAATTATTTTTTTACTCCATTTTCCAAACAGATTGAGGTGAATAAACTACATCACCATTCTGATTTGGAGTTAAATGATATTTACAACTATTCTAAAAAGCTATTTAATAAGAAAAGTAACTTTCAAGATATTTCCATTGATATTCTAACGCATCTATACGAGCAATCTGAGCATCCTCATATTAAAATAGGCGAAGTTATAGTCGCACATTTTAGCGATATTATTTTTGATGACGAAATAACCGATGCAATTGGTATTTTCAAAATTGAACGCAAACAGAATTTTTTCAAATTTTCAGATTCTAATAAATCTTTAGGCATAAATCTTAACGAAGGTGTTAGTTCAAAAAAAATGGATAAAGGATGTTTGATAATTAATATTCAACAAAATGATGGATACAGAGTTTTAAGTGTTGATAATAACAATTATGATACAGAATACTGGAAAAATAAATTTTTAAAAGTTCAGTTTGTTAAAGATTTCTTCTATCAAACTTCGCAATATGTCGATTTTGTAAAATCTTTTTCAAAGGAAATAGTTGAAACTGACAAGGGCAAAGATGAGCAGATTGCATTCCTAAATAAATCAATGAATTATTTATCTAATAAGGAAGAATTTGACATTAACGAGTTTGCAACAGAAATATTTGATGAACCAAAAATGAGGCAAGAGTTTTTTAATTATAAAAAGAGTTTTGAAGAAGAAAAAGAAACAGAAGTGCAAGACTCATTTCAAATTTCACAAAATTCTGTTAAATCAAAAAAACGCTCCATCAAAAGTTTAATTAAACTTGATACAAAAATTGAAATTAAACTTGATAGCAACGACCCAGAATCTAATCAGCAGTTTATTGAAAAAGGTTTTGACGAAATTAGAGGAATGAAATATTACAAAGTATTTTATAATTCTGAGGATGAATAAAGTTTTGGACTGCTCTGTTTAATAGCCTATACTGGCAATGCAATAGTTATATAGACTTTTAATCTTTTTATTGGGTTGTTAGTTATAATCTTTTTAGATACTTTATCGAAGCAAAAAATGATTTAAAAGGTAGCGAGATCATATTATACAAAGAGGGTGAACCTAATACACCTACAATTACCGAATATTTAAAGAA
>JAQICK010000347.1 GCA_027858595.1 Melioribacteraceae bacterium | reverse complement strand
TGAAAAAGAAAATCCAGAACAATTAGCGGATGCAATATTAAAGTATTACAACGAAAACAAAGAAACTGAATTTATTGATAACATCAAGAATGAAGCAGCAAAATATTCGTGGGAAGAATTTGTTAAAGGTCTAATGGAGTTGGTTGAGGATTAAATTTCTCGCCAAGTCGCAAAGACGCAAAGTATATTTTCTTCGTGTTCTTAGTGACCTAAGTGGTTATAAATGAAAAAAGTATTAATAATTACATATTATTGGCCACCTGCAGGTGGTGCTGGAGTTCAGCGAGCTTTAAAGTTCGTGAAGTATCTTCCACAATTTGGATGGGAACCCATTGTTCTTACTGTTGAAAATCCAGACAGCCCGGTTGACGACTTATCACTATTTAAAGACATTCCAGAAGGAACAAAAGTATATAGAACGAAATCTCTTGAACCGTTTGAATTATACAAAAAATTTACTGGCAAACAATCCGACTCAAAAATTCCAATCGACATATTGATTAGCAAAGACAATGCTTCGCTTAAAGAAAAGATTGCTAATTGGATTAGGCTTAATGTTTTTATTCCTGATGCAAAAATTGGATGGAAAAGATATGCAGTAAAAAAAGGATTGGAAATAATTGCAAATGAAAATATAGATTTAATATTCACAACATCTCCCCCGCAAACCGTTTCACTAATTGGCAAAACTCTATCCAAGCGTTCAGGAGTTAAGTGGATAGCGGACTTTAGAGACCCATGGATGGAAATTGTTTATTATCAAAACGTAAAACGAAATTGGCTAACTACAAAAATAGATACTTCACTTGAGAAGAAAGTTTTTTCTAAAGCCAATGGAGTTGTAACTATAAGCAACGATATGATTCGGTTATTCAAGGCAAAAGTTGAATCACAGAAGTTTTATTTAATTCCAAATGGTTTTGATGAAACGGATTTTAGCAATCCATCAAAAGTGAAAAACGATAATTTTACAATTGCATACACTGGTTCAATATCTAAAGATCGAGTTCCATCTGTTTTGTTTTCTGCATTAGATAAATTAATAAATAGCGATGGAATTAAAAATATTCGCTTAAGTTTTGCAGGCAGATATTGCTCTGAATTTATGACTGGGATTGAAAAATATAATTTATCTGGTATTGCAGACTTAAGAGGATTTGTCCCTCACAGTGAATCGACACAAATATTGCAAAACGCTGATGCACTATTGCTTGTAGTAGATGATGTTAAAGATAACAAAGGATTTTTAACAGGAAAACTATTTGAATATATGGGAAGCAAGCAACCTATCTTTGCAATCGGACCTATAGATGGAGACGCTCATGAGTTTATCAAACAATCAAATTCTGGGGCAATGGTTGACTACAGAGATGAAGAAGGAGCGTACAATTTATTAAAAGAGATGTATGAAAATTGGAAAACCAACAGCTCTTCATACACATTTGAAGCAGAGCAATTTTCACGGAAAAATTTAACGGAAAAACTAGCAGCAGCTTTTGAGAAAGTATTAAAATAGAATAGGAGTATGATTAAGAATTTCCCGTTGGGATGCCGTTGGCAAAGTGTAAGATTAAGAACAAAACTTCTTTATCTCACATCTTAAATCTTAGGTCTAATAATCAAAATGAAAATAGTATCAATAATTGGTGCAAGACCACAGTTTATTAAAGCTGCGGTTGTTAGCAAAGAAATACAAAAAAGAAATGGAATAGAAGATGTACTTATTCACACTGGGCAACATTACGATGTGAATATGTCAAAAATATTTTTTGACGAACTCGAAATTCCACATCCCAACTACAATTTAGAAGTTGGTTCAGGATTACACGGTGCACAAACCGCTGCTATGCTAGAAAAGACTGAGCAAATTTTGCTTACTGAGAAACCAGATTGGGCTATTGTATATGGCGATACAAACTCAACAATTGCTGGCGCATTAGCTGCTACAAAACTGCATATTAAAATTGCCCACGTTGAAGCTGGGTTAAGAAGTTTTAACAAACTTATGCCTGAAGAGATAAACAGAATCACAACGGATAGAATTTCAGATTTACTACTTGTCCCTTCACAAAATGCTATGAAATTATTAAAAAAAGAGAATCTTGCTGAAAACTCTATCTTTACTGGTGATGTAATGTTCGATTCAATTTTGTTTTATCAAAAAATGGCAGAAGAAAAACATTCTATCGAATCCATTACTAAAGAACATGATTTTTACCTTGCAACTGTTCATCGTGCTGAAAACACTGATGACAAAGAGAGACTACAAAATATATTTTCTGCATTCTCAGAAATGGATAAGCCAGTTGTGCTTCCACTACATCCAAGAACAAAATCGAAATTGGATGGAATTAAGTTTAATGAAAATGTTAAAATAATTGACCCTGTTAGTTATCTAGAAATGATTTTGCTTTTGAAGAATAGCTCAAAGGTCCTTACAGATAGTGGTGGCTTACAAAAAGAAGCATACTTTATGAAAAAGCCATGCATCACTATGCGAGATGAAACAGAGTGGATTGAAACACTAAACGGAAATTGGAATTTTGTTGTTGGTGCAAATACTAAGTTGATTTTAGAGAAAATTAATGTAAATCAATTTGATGAGCAAAAAGAGTATTATGGCAATGGTAATGCAGGAAAGAATATTATTGATGCATTGTTAAAATACTAATAACTATTTTTACATATTAATTGTTAAATAAAAGCACAGACTATGAGCAAAGCAAAAAAAGCAAAACAGAAAAACGAGAAATTTGATAATAATTCAAGTCTATTAAACACTCTTCCAAGCAAATATAAAAACCTAATTGGTGTAGCAATTATTTTACTTCCATTACTTTTCTACTTTGGTGGCTGGATATTGGATGGCTTACAACCAATAGGTAATGACTCACTTGGTTCCATTGCACAAACTCATCGCTGGGTTGAATGGAATGAAAAAAGTGGTGAAACTGCTTTGTGGAATCCATCTATTTTTGGTGGAGAACCGATATATTCAAGAATCACACCTAAAATTATTCATGTTGATACTGCTCTAAGCTTTGTGTCAAAAATTTCATATTGGGCCTTCATTTATCTATTTATGGGGGGGCTTGGACTTTTCTATTTGCTCCGTTATAAAAAAATCCCTTGGTATGCTGCTGTTATTGTAGCCGTTGTTTTCACTCTTTTACCCGATTGGCAAGCACAAATTGGCGAAGGACATAATTCCAAACTACGTGCTATTATGACTCTACCTTGGTTGGTGTTGAGCTTTAGCTATTTCTTCGACAAAAAAGATTGGCTTGGAACTGGATTATTTGCACTAACTTTTACTTGGCTTGTTAGAACTCACCATTTCCAAATTGTTTTTTATGGAATTCTTATTCTCTTTGTTATATATATATATCCAACAGTAAAACTTATTGTTGATAAAAAATTCAAGGAAATATTATCGTTATTTACAAAGTTTGCTATTGCCTTAGTTATTACATTTATGGTTGCAGCCCAACCATTATTTACAACACATGAGTATGCAGAACATTCCACACGTGGTGGAAACCCAGTAAAGATAGGAGAAGAAGCTAGTTCTGCAAAAGAAGGTGGTGGTGTTAGTTTTGAGTATGCAACAATGTGGTCTTTTGCCCCTAAAGAAATAATGAGTTTTTTCATTCCAAGGTACAACGGCGGTGTGCAAGGTGAAATTTATGACGGAAATAAATTTCCACACTTAGAGGGCAAGCAGGTTCCTGGCTATTGGGGAGAAAAACCTTTTAATGGAAACTATGCAAGCATGGGAATGATTTTATTCCTCTTTGCTATCATTGGAGCCATCTATTATAGAAAAGACAAATTTGTTCTTGGAGTATCGATCTTTGTTCTCGTCTCAATATTGCTGAGTTTTGGTCGACATTTACCCGAGCTATATAAACTCTTTTTCTATTACGTCCCTTATTTCTCTAAGTTCCGTGCTCCATCAATGATATTGAATATAACATTTATTGCAACCCTTATCCTTGCTGGATATGGGATTAAAGGAATTGTTGAACTTTACAAGCCCAAAGATATAAAGTGGATTCTTTCGGTTTTTGGAATTGGCTTATTCTTAGCAGTAGCTACTCTTTTATTAAGTGATTCATTTGCATACTCTACACCAGCAGACATGGGACGCTATGATGCAAACACATTAAATATGGTTAAAGAAATTCGTCAAGAATTTTTAATTGCAGATACTAAAAAACTATTGTTGTTTTTAATTCCAACTATAGTAATTGTTATTGGATTCCTATTCAGGAAAATAAAATTGGAAGTTTTTATATCACTTTTATTGCTAGTATCAGTTGCAGAAATATTATCTATTTCTAACAGAGCACACAATATTATTAATTTAGATAATATTGAGCAGCTTGAAAAATCAGTGTATAAATTGACTCCAATTACGAAAATCCTTGCCAATGCTGACGACAACTATCGTGCAATTGTTGTGGGTAAAGATTTTACTAGCAATCACTATGCATATTTTTATCCATTAATTAGTGGATACAGTGCTATCAAACTTCAAGTTATTCAGGATATTGTTGCACATAATCTATACAAAGCTAATACAGCGGATGGTATAAATTGGAATGTAATAAATATGCTTGGTGGAAAATATATTATTTCATCCGCACAGATAAATGGTGATTCACTACAAACAGTTGCAATAGATAATGTGAAGAAAGAACTTCTCTATTTAAATCCCAATGCTTATGAAAAAGC
>JAQICK010000036.1 GCA_027858595.1 Melioribacteraceae bacterium | reverse complement strand
GTACTACAATTTAAGAAAAAGATTACAAACAAAAGGGAGAGGTTAGAAGTTAGAAGTTAGAAGTTAGAAGAATATATGTTTTATGTTTAAAATTAAAAACCCAGACCAATATTTGATCTGGGTTTTTTGAAATTTATGAATAGCTAATTAAATTATTTTAGCAACATCATTTTTCTTGTAGAAGAGAAATTACCAGATTGAATTTTGTAAATATACATTCCACTAGTTAAGCTAGATGCATCAAATGATACTTCATAACTACCAGCAGATTTTACGTCATTTACTAATTCTGCAACTTCTTGTCCAAGAATGTTAAAGATTTTCATTGTTACTAATCCACTTTCTGGAATAGAGAAATTTATAACTGTACTTGGGTTAAATGGATTTGGATAGTTTTGGCTTAACTCGTAAGCTGTAGGGATATCACTACCAATTTGATCAACACCATTTACAACATCAACTGGTTCTTCTGTTGCACCACCAAATACATCAATTGCTTCCCCAGACCAGAAGGCAGGGAATAATTTCAAGAAATGATCAGAGCCAACGCCACCTTCATTATCGTTTATACCGTTATTTGAAGGTAAACCCCAGTTTGCACCATATTTATATTGAATTGTTAATGGTGAATAAATTGGGAAAGTTAATTCAACTGTCCAGAAATCATCACCAGCAGTAGCATCACCATTTAAACCATCATCAGATAGGTAAATTACGTTTGGATCATCATCTGGCCATCCACCAAGAGGCCATGCCAATGGAGGATTTGCACCAGCCATAGCAACAGTATCAATTGACGGAAATGCAACACCAGCTGCATCAACAGCACCATTCATATCAACAATAAATCGAATAACAGATTCTTGATTAACAACTGTTGCTAATGTAGAGTTATTAAACCCACGTATAGGGACTTCAGTGTAACCTTGTGCGATGTCAGAAGCTGTAACGGTATGTTCGTAGTCACCTCCAAATTCCCAGTGACCACCTGGTTCATATGCAAATTTATAATAAATTACTTCACCTTCTATTGCTTCGTATATTGCTGAACCTTCATAGATGTATGTCTCACTTACATTAGGTTCCAAAATAGTTGTGCCAGACCACCCGTTAAAAGTACCTTTTGCAAATAATGTATCTGTTGTGGGATCAAAGTTTGACGCAGCAATTTCTAGTTCCATATTAACTTGGAAAGAAATCGCAATTTCAGTTCTTGGTAAATCAGCATCGTTATCAAAAAGAGCTGGAGCAACATCTAAATTGCTAGGTCCAACATAAACGCTTCTGTTATTTGCTTCAGCAGCATCCCAGTTAGTTCCTATTAAGAATTTATACTCGTATGCAGTATTTCTATCCACTGTATAAGTTGTTGTGTAAACTCCGTCATTATCTGCGTCAGTCATGTCAGGTGCATCTGCTGGAGTCCATTCTGGATCTTGGAAAGCGCCTGCAGCACGAACTACATCTGTTGCTGGATCAAATATTTCTTGAGCAATTTTTACGTTCATATCAACGTATAATGATAATTCAACTTGAGCATTTAAATCAACTCTGTTATAAACATTTATTGTACTATAATCAAAATCAGCTGTGTACATTGTATTACCATCTGCAGTCCAAGCAATACCTCTTGGTGAACGTGTTCCGCCAGCTGTTGAATCGCCCATAGATATACCAACGGTTTCTACTAAGTTACCAGTTGTAAGATCGTAAGCATACCATGCACCGCCTTTAGGACCTGAATAATCTGGACGAAGATTACCTGCCCACAATAAACCATCAGGGCCAATTGCTACTGTACTTGCCCAAAGATTTACATCATAAACAGAATCTGCTGCAACATCATAATAATCGTACCAGTTACCTAATGTATCAACTGGAGCAAAGTTTGTTAAACCAGGAGCATCTGAATGATACTTAGGAACACCAAAACCATTCCAAGTTGATCCTGTATAAAGATCTGTACCATCAGCACTAACAACAACAGATCTGTTAATGTAGAAAATAGAATCAGTTGCATTTCCTAATAACGTAAAATCGTTATCTAACATAAACATTGGCTTTCCACCAGGTACTACATAACCTGCATAGATTGTACCATCAGCACCTGATTGTGCAGCGTTTGTTAAAGATGCACCATTTTGTGGTGAAAATTTGTTTAGTCCTTTACCAGTTTTATAATCAATTCTGTAAATTGTATTATATGCTGTGTAAAGAATATTACCATCTTTATCAGTGTTTAATCCACGAGGATTATCTACTAATGTATCAACAGAACTGTTAGAGTATTCTATTAAATAAAGTGGTGAAAATGACAATGGAGTACCTGTAGGATCCATAACTAAAAGTGGTCGTGTCCATGTAGTATCAACACCATCTATTAGAATTTCTTCTGAAAGATCTCCATAAACAGCCATCCAGATATTTCCATCAGGATCTACTGCAACACCGTGGAACCCAGTTCCATTTGATTGTGGGGCATTTAAGTCAAGAAAGACTTTATCAAATTCCCATGTTTGAGCAATCATCATGCTCGAAACAAATAATAATGCGATTAAAATCGACATTGTTTTTTTCATAGTACCTCCAAGTAATATGATTAGTTGGTTAATTAGTTGCTTTTTTAATAAGACCTTCTACCAATTTAATAATTTTTTTTATTAAAAGGTAGTTAGACCGTTAATAAATAGTGCTAAAATTTAGTCCCTTCCAAAGTAAGGAGCAGTAGTTTTACGCATATTTATTCTTAAAATTCTTCTTTTATCTTCATCTACATTTTTTCTTGTAACATATAGAAAATCTCCATTTCCCCATGTCATTGCATAGGCTTCACCTTCCATAACTCCTTCATACAAAGGATTATATGTTCCATCAAGGTTCACTACTATAATTCCTTCCGTTGCATCTGTTCCAATATACATTAAACCATCAATGTCGAATGCAAGTGACAGAACAGTAAAACCAACAAAAGATTCTCCGAAATTGAATACTAATTCTTTTTCGCCTAAATCACCATCTGCAGAAGTAATTTCATGACGCCATACAGCTTCTTTTGGATGATTTCCATCGCTCCCGCTATAAGTTCCGCCAACATATAGATAGTTATTATATACACGAAGAGCATGGATATAGACATCTGGGTGTTGATATTTTGTTTCGTTAGATTTATCCATTTTCACACGATAAATATCTCCTGGGCCACCACCGCAAAAAATGTTCTGGTTTTGATCAAAATCTAGATCATAAGCAGCACCAGGAAGTATTGCAAACAATTCATCTCCAGCACCATCAGCATTAACTTTTAATAAATACTGAATTGCATTAACATAAAATATAGTTCCATCTGGTCCATATTTCATTTGAGTTGATTTACGTATAGTTGCAGTATAATCATTTCTTTTTTGGTCAGTGCCAACCTTAACTATACGAGTTGGAGAATCTAGTGAAACAAAAAGATTTTCATCCGTATCCATTGCAAGACCTGATGTTTCATCAAATTTATCAAAATCACTATAATCTATAATTGCAGGCATAAGTTTGTATGGAGTGAACTCTGCAAAGTTTAAAGCTCCAGCAACACTTACTTGTACTTTAAGTGAATCGGCTGGAACATTTGGTGCTTGTACCACAATGCGATTTGCATCGGATGAAAGCACAGTAGCTTTTTCGCCATTGAAATAAACAATGTTTTCATCCAAAGTTGCAGAAAAATTAGTTCCGCTAATTGTAATTTTATCAATACCAGCAAGGGCTGAATCTGGCTGCAATTGGGTAATTGTTGGATTTGTTTTAAATGATGCATCTGGATTATAAACACTATCTGGATAATCATTTGAACATTGTGTTAAAGTGAAAACACTAATTCCACTAAATATTGATAAGAGAAGCATTCTTTTTATTCTCTTTAACATTATATCTCTCCTTGAAGTATCTTTTATTTCAAATTTCTTTATCTTTTTCAATTTGCTTAAAATGCGAATCCTACCGTAAATCGGCTAACGTCGTTAAATGTATCAAATGGTGTGTACGAATAATTTACTGAAACTCCTGAATAATTAATTCCAGCTCCTAAAGAATAGCTATAATCACTTTGCGATGAAATATAACCAAGCCTTAAAAATAACATCTCGTCAAATATATACTCTCCACCAATTGCAATATATTCTGGAAATGAGCGTGGATGTACAGCATCAATTGATAATTGGAATTTATTAATATCATTAATAGATTCGAAGAAATCCATTAAGTTCATTGAAATACCAATTCTGAACATTAGCGGAAGTTGGAAACTCTCTTTTTCGTATTTTTGCTCACTTGCAAAATTTCTAATTGACATACCAAAAGCTAAACTCTTGAATCCAGTTTTGTAAATTGTTCCAAAATCGAAAGCGAGAACTCCTTTAATGTATTCTTGTGTTCCTGAAACTACTGAATCTCGTCCATCTTCTAGCTCTATAATTTCAGTAGGAACGTAACTGCTTCCAAGATTCTGGCTAGCAAATTTAACAGTTCCACCAACTGCAAACTTATCCGAAAGTTCTTTACCGTAACTTATTCCTGCCATATATGAAGTTGGCATTCCCCAATCCAAAATATCAGAATAACCTTTTTCAGATGTTGGATCAACTCTAGTCCAAAGGAATTCACCATAATCGATATAATTAAAACTGAAGCCAATTACACCGTAAGAATCAAGGTTTAATGAAACTGCTCCTGAGTAATAATTAATATCTGCAATCCAAGTCATCTGACTAACACTAACATCTGTAGTGCCTGTCATCCGAGATAACCCAGCAGGGTTATGAAACATTGCAATTGCAGTTCCATCTTGAGTTGTAAATGCTTCGCCCAAAGCTGCCGAGCGTGCATTTGTGCCTACAGTTAGGAATTGAAATCCAGTCTGTGCCAGTTTCTGATTATCTTGTCCAAATGTATTTGAACTTACCAAAAAGACAAATAAGAGTATTCCGGTTAATACATTGGTAATAATGTTTTTCCCCGACAAAAAACGGGATTTCACTTTGTTTAACATTTTATGCTCCTAAGAATTTTATTCTCCTAGCGGATAATAACAAATTTTCTAATTGCTCTTTCTCCTTCTGGAGTTGTAAAAACGGCTATATAAACACCACTTGTTACAACTTGTCGAGAAGATGTTACGGAATTCCAAGTTTCATCACCACTTCCGTTATCGTGATTTATTTCTTCAATTAAATCGCCACGTTCTGTAAAAATTTTAATTGTACAGTAACCTGGTATATCTAAAAACATAATTTTATCTGGCTCACCCGTAAATTGTAATTCGCGAGCCCTAATATTAAATGGATTTGGTACCACACGTATTGCTTCTAAACTGGGTCCAGGCTTTCTTCGCAAAAATGCTGGTTGCGTTGTTTTTGTATAAAACCTACTACTAATTAACTCACCCGTTGGATTTGTAGCACCAGATGTGTTTTTGCTTCCATCGGTTAAAGACACAATGTAATAGTAATATGAAAATCCGCGAGATGCAGAAGTATCATTATACTCATACTCACCCACTGGAGCAGTATATATTTCTTGATATGTTGTGTCAGATTTACCAATGGCTCTATATATTTTATACCCTTTAAAATTTGATTCCGATTCTGATGCAGAGGCTTGCCAAGTTAAATTAATTTTATCACCTTGCGATTTAACCTCAAACAATGCTGGTGGTTCTGGCACTTTTGGAATTTCATATCCAGAATCAAAATTTCTTTTTGCTCTTCCAAAGGTTTGCATAATTGAATCTTTACCAGTATAAACCCAACTGTTTTTATAAACATCTTTGTTTGTTGTTGTGCTTCCATCTGGCAAATTAAATGTTTCACTTCCAGTTGCATCTAGCCAATCTTTTCCTATTCTTTCTGCTTCCACCCTATCTAATCCTGCCACAGCTTCAACTTCAACTATAGTAACACTCTCACCATGTGCTAAATCAAATGGACCATAATTAACCCAAATATTTGTTCCGCCGCCATCACCATGGACTGTGTATGGATCAACACTATTTAATAGATAATCGGTTGTTCCTGGAGTTCCAAGATTTATTTCATCAAATCGACCAATTCCACCAAGACCTTTACTAGGGTTTCCACTAAGCATATTGTAAACCTGAAGCATTGGTGTTACATCTTGTAAGTTTCCTAAACTAGAATAAGTATCACCTGCATGCCAACCAAGTGTTAAAGGTTGATTTGGGTCATCGGTTTTATCAGTCGCACTTTTATCTACATGCAAAATTGCAGAACCAACATGTTGAATTGCGGTTAACCGCCCATCAACTGTTCTTTCGGGACCACCAATATTATTAAAACCATTTATTTCCGATTGCCCAGCCCAGCCAAAGCCACACCTAATCCAATCAACTATAGGATTACTTTCATCAATAACATCATTTTGGTGTGCTGCATAATTTTCGCCACGTTTTGTAACCCAAAAATGTTTTCCCCAAGATGTTCCATCACCAATATTTATTGCACCTTCACGAGATGCACTGTAGCGTGTTCCCCATCCAATTCGTAAACCTTTTATTGGTGTTGTCAATTCAATATCATCATCGTAATCAACATTTCCATTATTCGTGTAAGTAAACACTTTAATAAAATAGTTCTCGTGGTACTGTTGACTAAAAGCATAAACTGTTCTTGAAACTGTAAGCCCCATATGGGTATTTACAACATTAGTTATTACTCTATCCGAGACAATAGTATTATCATAATCATCAATATCATTTAAGTATAAATCGTAGAGACTATTTCCATCAACAATAACAGTAGTAGGTTTAAATTTAGCAGTTTGATTTAGCACTACTGGGTATATTCCATCGCCAACATAATCTGCCGCTAAGTATGTTGCATACTTCTCCCAATACTTTCCTTTCGCATCTGTAAAATCGTTAATGCCAATCCAAGCTCGTTTAATTACAGAATTATCTTGATATGGATAATCTGCA
Source organism: Melioribacteraceae bacterium (assembly GCA_027858595.1). GTDB lineage: Bacteria > Bacteroidota > Ignavibacteria > Ignavibacteriales > Melioribacteraceae > 1-14-2-50-31-20. The sequence continues at coordinate 5,064 of JAQICK010000036.1, read as the reverse complement.
GGCCATTTCATTCCTTCGTAGTAAGAGCTATTCCAACCACGCTCTGAACCATAGGCTGAAAAATGACTTTGGAGCGAACCAATTCTTACATATCTTCTATCAGAAGATTGAACTTGTGCAAATAGTTGGCTTGCAACCATCACTCCAAACAATATGTACTTTAAATTATTTTTCACTATCTATTTTTCCCACTAAAAATCAATTTTTATTCCAAGCGTAATTGTGCGAGGATTTAAGAATGTAAATGCTTGAATATTTGGATTATCTATATATGCTTTATTTGCAATAACATCATATACAAAAGATTCATCTGCTTTTTCCCAACCATTACTTTCATATTGGAAATATCTTTCTGTTTCAGAATCGTAATAGAGAGTTTTTGAATCTGGTTGAACAACATTATTTATATTTTCTACGGATGTGATATTTACATATTCAACTCCGGGTGCTCTATAATCACCAAGTTTATCACTTCCATTTTCTGCACCTTCTTCCCACTCGAAGTGAAGTGATTCTTTGTAATCAAGTTCATCAAATCTATCGGAAAATCCAGCAGAACTAAGATGTTTTAAGTTAAGTACGTTGGAAACATCAAGATAAAATTGAAGATTAAAATTATCCATTACAATAGTTTTAGATAAGCGAATATCAATATTTAACCAATCTACCCATTGCACGTTATCAATAATTCCTGCTATATTATTTGGGTTAAACGTTTCATAAGCACCTGAACGCCAATCGGCAAGAACATTAAAACTCCAACTACCAAGTGGATGTATTCCACCAAATTCAGAGCCATAATCTACAGGAGTTAAAAACTCTACATTTAATCTAGCATACGGTTGTGGCTGTGGTCTTGACTGATATGGATTTGCTGCTAAGTATTCTCTTTGCTTAATTGGGTCTTCGTAATAACTAGTTAATCCAAAATATCCAGAAGTCCTTACGTCGTATGTATAATTAATAAATCCTCTAACCCAATCACCACGAGTTTTAGAAAGTGTAAGTTCAAATCCTCTAATATCCTGATAGTTATTATTAGTAGAAGTATTATATGATACTGAAGAGTTACTGTTCTGATAAAAGATCCAACCTGGTTGATTTGTAATATCTTTATAATACGCCGCTACATTTAGTAAAAACAGATTGGAAATGTTTTGAGAAAATCCTAACTCGTAAGCAATTGTTTTTTCTGGTTCCATATATGGATTACCAATAAACTTAACCATTCCGTTCGATTCACGTTGTAACAAAAACCGATAGGATGACGATGGTTCTGCCATGAAATGACCATAATTAAAATACAGTTTTGAATTTGTTGTAATTGGATGAGATATTCCAAGTCGTGGACTCAAATATAATTGACCAGAAACTTTTTCTGTTGGGGCATTTTCTTCAAGAGAACCACCATAGCCAGCTTGAAGATATTGGTCATAATCTGTTAACTGATACCAATCAGAATTTGGAGCAGAATAGTCAGCACGCAAACCAATATTCATTACAAAACCTTCATACTCTAGTTTATCTTGAGCATATGCAGAAAATCTAAATGGAGTTAATTCGTAAATTTGGCTCCGTGTCCAAGTTGTCATTGAAGGACTATAAGTACCTGTGTTTATATCGTAATTATTATAAACAATTTCAAATCCGGCTTTTACCATATTACTTGCATTAATTTGGCTTATGTAATCAAGCTTCATTGAGGTAGTTGAATTTACACTTTGATCACGCCCAAGGTTCATCCAGCCACCGAGAGACATTCCATCAACACCACTAACACTATTTCCCCAATAGCCATAAGGGGCTTCATCAACAAAATATCCTGGAAATATTTCATTAGTTTTACTTGTGTCTCTTCCAGGCAACTCAAATGTGTTATATCTATTAATTTTATGTTGAATTTTAACATCGTAAAAAGTTTCAGCCGAAATAACATGAGTTAATTTTGCACTAAAAGATGTTCTATAAATATCAGATGGGCTAAAGTAGCCAGGCATATAAAGATTTTCTCTATTTACAATACCCGCAACGCCACTTGTAGAGCGTAAAACTTGTCCGGTTGGTGGATTCCAATTATAGGATGAAACAGAATTTATTTCACCGTACATTCCATTTACAGTTAGCTTAAGTCCGTTTGATATATTTGAAATAAATTTAATTTGTCCATAATCTTCTTTGTAAGCATCTCTTGAAAGAGGATAAACAAACTGCTCATTTGTATTAAAATAAGAGAAATAGAAACGAAGATTTCCTAACATTTCGCTAACAAAAGGAACTGGGCCACCAAAACCTAAGTCGACATTGTAATCGGGGTCTTCAATATCACCAGTTCTACGGTGTTCCCAATCGTAAAGTTGTTTTGCAGCAGTGGGAGTAAGGTGTTTTGATTCATCAGCATTATCTAACGAGTTTTCACTTACTGAGTTCCATCCTTCAAATTGTGGATACTGTCGTTGCATGTAACTATCCCAAGCTCCACTATTTGTACCATCCCACATAACATCAGGATCATTGTATGGACGATTAAAATATGAATAAGGGTCGTAAATTGAATTTCCAAAATGTTTCGCTGCGGGAGGTGTAATTCTAAAATTAACAGTAGCACTATATTTAGTTTTGCTACCTTCTTTTGTAACAACATTAATTAAACCAGAACGTAGGTTTCCGTACTCAGCATTAAAACCTCCTGTCTGAACTTTAATCTCTTTTACTGAACTTAAACTGACTGTTGTATAAGGAAGGTTAGATCGCTCATCGTTTTGTGAAAATCCATCAACCATAAATACTGTTTGATTAGCACTACCGCCACGGACAATAATTCCGCTACTGCTTTGCTGAACTCCAGCTTGCAAAGAAATAACTTGTTCAACTGTAGTAACAGGAAGAGCCTCAATGCTTTTCCCAGTAATGTTCATCTGGCTACTAGAAACATCTCTAGCGACAATAGGGCGTTCAGCAACAATAATAACTTCTTCACTATTAATTGACGCAGTAGTTAGTTGAACGTCAATATTTGTTGTTAAATCAATTTCAACTTTCACTTCTTGAACAAAGACATCTGCAAAGCCTACCATGGAGAATTTTAGTGTGTAACTACCAGGTGAGAGATTTAATATTGAATAATTACCATCAATATCAGATGCTGTTCCAATACTTGTGCCATGAACAATAATATTAGTTCCAGGTAAGGGCATTCCCGTTTCGCTGTCTGTAATTTTACCTGATATTTTACCAGTTGTACTAGCAAAAGTACTTGTGGCTACACCAAGTATAATAGAAGCAATAGCAAATATTCTTTTAATATAAATTTTTCTCTTTTTCAAAGTATTATTTATTTTACCTTATTATTACAAATTTTCTAATTGCTTGTTCACCTTCAGGTGTTCTAATTACAGCTATATAAACTCCACTCACAACCACTTGCCTGTACTGTGTAATAGAGTTCCAAGATGCATCGCCACTTCCATCATCGTGTTCAATAGTTTCTATTAAATCACCACGTTCGGTGTAAATTTTTATTGTACATATTCCAGGAATATCATAAAACATAATTCTATCGGGACCACTAATTCCAAACTGCAATTCTCTTGATCTGATATTAAAAGGGTTTGGAACTACTCTAATATCAGCAAGACTTTCACCAGGTAATCTTTTTAAACGTGCGGGTTCAACTGTCATAGTATAAAACTTACTACTTTCCAATGGGAGGCCTGTAGTTATATCATTTGTTGAACCATCATCATAAGCAGTAATATAATAGTAATAATCAAATCCACGACTTAAAGAAGTATCATTGAAAACATAATACTTTCCTTCCATAGTTAAATCTGCTGGTTTTAAATTCTCTCTCATCTCAAAAGTTGTATCAGGTGTATGAATTGAACGATACACTCTATAACCAGAAAAATTTGGATTATCTTCTGATTCACTTGTCCATTTTAACTCAATTCTATTTCCTAATGAATTAACTTGAAATTCAGCTGGAGGAAGAGGAGGTGAAGCAACTTTCAAACTATCATTATACGTAGCAGTAGCCCTATCAAATGCTTGCACCAATGAATCAATTCCAGTAAAAACCCAAGCATTTTTAAATTCATTTTTATCATTATCATTCACAGGAGTATAATCTTCAGGAAAAATGTAAGGAGTTTTTTCATTAATCCATTGATCACCAATTTTATACTGCATCTCTCTATTTAATCCACCAACGCCTTCTGCAATAACAATATGAATACTTTCGCCATGAGCTAATGTGTAGGGTCCAAATCCATTGCTTTGCGAATAACCTCCAGCAGATGCTGCATAACTATCAGCAAAACCATCTCCGACTAACTCTGCGTGTGTTTCAGCAGGACGCCCAGCAGTCATGGCCCTATATTCATTTGCCATTTGGGCTGAATTAAACTGGTCATTATTAAAAGTTATTGGCCCGTCAGAATCTACAACATCAGTTGTAGAAGGTTGGCCAATATCATCAGTTTTATCAGTTGGAGATGTATCAGCATGTAATACAACCGTACCAACTATTTGTGCAGAACCTAAATGTCCATCTCCTACGCTTGCACCACCACCAATATCAGCACCGCCAATATTATCATAACCAGATTGTGAATGTTTTCCTAACCAAGAATAACTTGCTCGAAAAGGAACATTAGTAATAGGATGTGTGTAAATTGAATGATTTATAGTTGTATGTCCCCATGAACTACTCTGAGGAAGCCAACCAAAACCATTTGGACCAGATTCACGAACAGGTGCATAACGATACATTAAAAAGAATACTAAATCTTCTAAAGTTTTTTCTATTACATCTCCATCACTATTAACGATTCCTGTATTTTCCAAAACGTAATCGTAAACAAAATAGTTGTCGTGGTTTTGTTGACTGTAAGCATAAATTTTACGAGTCATTGTAATACCAATTGAAGTGTTAACTTTGTTTATTAGCAACCTATCCGCCGACATATTTTCATCAACAGAATCAACGAAATCGAGATAATCTAACTTACCCGCACCAACTCCATCAACATAAACGCCTGGATGATTAAACTTACCCACCATAGT
>JAQICK010000127.1 GCA_027858595.1 Melioribacteraceae bacterium | reverse complement strand
TAGTACCCATTCAGTATGTGGTCCATTCCAGTCATTCCAAAGAACAATCTTTGTCCCATTTGCAGAGGTTTTCTTTTCAAGTTTTAATATTTTTCCGTTCTCATTATAAATTTTGAACTTACCATTGTTCATGTATTTAAATCTAAAATTTTGAGAGGATTTATTGTTTTCACCATACATCTGAATATTTGTGCCGTTTTTACTTCCTACAACATCAACAAATCCTTTTATTTCAGCAAGTCTTATTCTAACATATTCACTGTTTTTTGAAGAATATATTTTATACTTTCTATCAGCTCCGTTAGTTAATCCAAACCTATGACGAGGATCCTTTTTTTCAGGTTTATGTGCCCAAACAGAAATTTGGTCGCCTATGGCAAAATCTTTTTCGCCAGGTAAATCCCAAAAGCCACTATTGTTTCTTCCAAAACTAACTGCAGATTGAATGAAGAAGGTTTCTTCTTTTGGAATTAAATTGTTATCGTTTTGTGCGAACAGATTTGAAGATAAAAGAAGTGAAACAACTAAAATAAAAATTCGATTTTTTAACATAATTTTCCCTTAATTAGTTTTGTTTGAAATTGGTTGTGAGGTTGATTTTTTTATGAAGTAGTATAAAGGTTTTGCCCCATTAATTAACTTGTATAATCAAATTATTTATAATTCTAAAATAGCAATTACTAAAAAACTTTGCAAGATAAATAAGTCTTTTTTTCTTAATAGTCACTTCTATCATTGTTAAAAATTAAGAATACTAATTACATAATCATTTTTCACAAATTAATATTTCGATGTGACAAGTTAAAAATAGTAGCAATAAAATAAAAAATATAGATTCAATAATAATCGGTGAGATTTTAAAATAACTGATTGCACCAAAGGGACTTTTGCAGAGCCACACTCAACAGAAAATCTTGAGTTTGCAATGACATTTTAAAATTGTCTAAATTGGGTTAAACTATTTTTGTTCCAATAAATAGGAGTGAGAAAAGCACAAGAAAAATTATTCCGCTCCAGCTTAAAATTCTTAACCACAATTTTGGTCTATATTCCTCTGGCATAAAGTCGGCTGTAACTACTTTATAATTTATTATTGCAAAGACAGGTGCTGCAAGAAATGATACAATAGTGGCAAAATCTAACAAAGATTTTAATCCACTAGTATAAAAAACAATAATCAGAATTCCGAAAAATGCCATTCCAATTCCAAAAGAAATATTTAGCATTTGCGATTTTATTTTTAAGTTCACAAATAATTTTTTGAGAGAACCAGTAAGCGCACGTGGATATGCATCAAAAACTGTAAGGGTTGTACTAAGCATTGTTATAAACACAATTGAGGCAATTATTATTTTGCTCCACTCTCCAATTGTTTTGGTATAAAGTGACACTATTTGTTCAGAAAAAATAATCCCACTATTAGAAAACTCTTCTCCGGAGCCGAACATTACAAAGGCTCCTAACGAAAGAAAAAACACTGCCATTAAAGTAGTTGTAACATATCCCAAATGGAAATCGAACAAAGCCTCTTTAAATTTAGGCATATACTTTGTCTGCTTCTTGCGTTCTAAAGCCCAGAGCGAAGGCCAAACAGAAATTTCAATTGGTGCAGGCATCCAACCCATTAGTGCAAGTAGGAAAGCAATTCCTGCAGCATCCCACAATTCTGGTTTTGCACTTTCACTCATAGTTAGTGAAACGTCAGATCCAAATGCGACAAAGACAGAAACAATAGTTGTGATTGCCAAAATTGAAACCATTATTTTCATCAATGTATCTAGAGCCGAGTATCTACCAATAAATAATAATATTAGAGTTATTACAAGAACAACTCCTGTTAGAGAAGAGATTGAATATTCCAATCCAAATAAATTTGCCATTAAGCCAGCAGTAACAAGGGCAACGGCAGCTCCATTTATTATTGATGTAAACACATTTAGAATTAAAAACATCCAAACTGCAGTTTTACCAAGTTTAAAATATCCATCAATTATACTTAAGCCAGTAGCAGCAGTGAACCGATGACCATATTCAAAAAATGGATATTTGAAAAGATTAATTAATAGAACTACCCAGAGTAAATCCATTCCAAAATTTGCACCAGCTCTAGTGGATTGAATTAAATGCGAGCCACCAATTGCTGCTCCTGCAAATAATATTCCGGGACCAATTGTTTTTATTGTGTTTTTAATATTCATCATTACCAAAATATATTTTTGCTACATTAATTTGTAATGTTAGAAAATAAGCAATGTGTTTAATAAGTAGCTTTGTAAGTAATATCAATTTGCCGCTTTGTTGCATTGTTTTTTATAACTTCTGCGGGTAAGATGTGTCCCTCTCCATCAGTGCCATTGGCATAAAACGATGTATCTTCTTTTACGAAGAAGCTATATTTACCAGGTTCAAGTGTAATTTGGAAAAAGCCATCTTGATCTGAGGTTACTATTGCTATTAATTTTGAATTAACTTTTGCAAAAAATGTTCCGTGTTGTGGATCAACCATGTCCTTTTTTGTTGCCTCGTGAACATAAACTTCCCTTTGAACGGCTGTTATTTTTCCACTTGATGAGTTATCTGTTGTTGGCATAAAATCGCCTTCCCAAAACCAAACATTACCCCAAACACCTTGACTAATTGTAACTTTATGTTCATTATCTGGTGGACTGTATTTTGTAATACCATCATCACAGCCAAAACCAATTAAGAAGGATATAAAAAACAAAAGTGGTGCTGATATTACCTTAATTTGGGTTTTCATTTTTATGCCTTTTCTAATTTAATATAGAAGTTGTAAGCTAATAAAATTGGATGGAATAATTAAAACAAATGCTACGAATTAATCAGTTGTAAAAATATAAATTAAACTATCGCCTAATCGTTTAACTGCCTCTTTGCCAAATGCCTCTTCATCTATTTCTCTTGTTTGAATTGATCGCTCAATTACTAGAACTCCATCTTCTGCAAGAAAATTATTATCCAAAATATTTTTGTATGCTTCATGAATATCATGTTTAAAAAATGGGGGGTCAGCAATTATTAAATCGTACACTGCATGGTCAGTTAGTTTGGAAAAACGGAGTGCTTCCATTCTGAAAATTCTACAATATTCAGAAGCGTTTAAACTCTCAATGTTTTCATTGAGCATCTTTTGAACTTTATAATCTTTTTCTACAAAATGAACTTCATTAGCACCACGACTAAGTGTCTCTAGCCCAAGAGAACCGGGGCCTGCATAAATATCACACATTTTAATTTCATCAAACGAAACATATTTCCTAAGCATGTTGAAAATAGCTTCTTTGTTTTTATCTGTGGTTGGTCTAACTAAATCTGATTTCGGAAATTTAATTGTACGTCCCCGGTATTCGCCAGCAATTATTCTCATATTAAAATTTTCTGTAACAAATTCCAGCGGCTGCAGAAAATGAATTTGGCTTATTCATGAAATGTGCATTTTGGATAAATGACTCGGAAGTTATTAAAGATTCAAATGGATTAGCTACTTCAATACTGTTATTTAGTTTTTCTTCAAGTGCAATTTTTAGGTCATCTACTTCTAAAGAGCTTGCAAGATAAATTTTATCGTAAGCTATATTCTGATTATCAATAAACCTACCAACAGAATCAATTAGTGAAGTATTATCATATATTTCAAACTGTTGTACAGTCTGCAAATCCTTTCCAAGGTATGAATTGACTGAGCAACTAATTGAACATAAATAGATGGAAAGAATATTTTGACTTTCACTAAAATTGATTGTTGAATTAAAAGCAAAGTGAGAGTTATCAATAGTTTTTAGAACCAGATTGTTTTGGATAGAAAAATTATAAATTGCTTTTACTGTTTTTTTAGCTAACCCAACGACCAAAATCCTTTTATGGTTTTCTCGGTTTGCTAATGGAAGAGTTCTGATTATATAATCGTTACTTTTTATCATCGGAAAGAGAATGGAAAACTCCCATTTTATGTGTTCATCCAATGCCGTTTGAGAAAGGGAAGTTTCAAATGGAATTTCAAAAATCTTAAATTCATTTAGCGGAATTGAAATAGAAATGTTTTTGCTTTTTAACGGAGCTCTACTAGTGAGCGAATTAAGAGCTGTTTGGAGAATGGAAATAATCTTTGATTCATCTTGATTAAAATTTAATTCTTCTTCAAAAATGTGTTCATCCACATTCTCCAAACAAAATTTTGACGACTCTCTTACAACTTCAACAAGTTGTAATTTAGTTCTTGTAATGTTAAAACCAACATGGTTTAAGCGAGAGAACATGTTGTTCGCTTATTCCCAAGATTCTGTATTAAGCAATGCGTCCGAATCAACATCACCAACTTTATCTTTACTATCAGGACTTTGGATTAGATAACGCTTACCTATTGTTATAATTGAATCTATCTTAACAATTTTTCCGCGTCTATTAATTACAGTATCTACTTCAAGCAATGAATCTACGTTTACAATAAACATTTGTCCTGATCGAGGAGAAAGATAAAGTGAATCGTAAAAATGGGATTCGCTGTACAGAGAATCGTAGTTAAATGGGACAGAAACTAAATCAGAAAATGGATTTCTTGATTTAAATATTGTTGTATCACCATCAATTCTATAAACTTTAACAGTATCAATAGCTGCCACTAATTTTATTACGCTAGAATCAGTTCTGATAAAATTAATTAGTGTATCTAGGTTGTCAGTAAATTTATCGTACTTTTGCTCATACAAAATTTGAGCATGTTTAAGGTTTGTCATTCTTAAACGAGATTCTTGTTCATTGTATTCCTTGGTTGCAATAACTTCAGTTGGTCCTATTATTGAAACTTGAATTAGTATAACTAATAAGACTACAATTACTGCCCACAAACCTACATGTAAATACCATGGTTCCTTTTTGTTGTCTGTCTTTGTACTCATTTTACCTCCAACGGCTGAATAACTCTATTCTATAATTATTAAATTTTTAATCTTTTTAATCTTTTTTTCACCAATTCCACTAACTTTTAGCAATTCATTTGGTGTATGAAACTTACCTTTCGTTTCTCGATACTCAATAATCTTTTGGGCTGTTTTCACCCCAATGCCTGGTAGTAAAACCAACTTCTTTTCACTTGCTGAGTTAATGTTAATTTTAGTGAATACAGATTCCAATTCATTACCACTAAAATCATAAAGTTCTTCCTTATAATCAACCTCTTTTTGGTCATAATTTGAATTTGACGCATTTTGAAAAAGAGAATCTTGTTCGGAATAATCGTATTTCTTGAGCTCTATAATCTCATCTTTATATTTTAGATAATAAGCGAAAACGCCTATAAGAAGTGAAATAAAAACAAAGGACAAAACCTTTGTTTCAATTTCTGAAAATCCAAGTCTACTTCCTATTTTCTTAAAAGAGCTAATAGATTCCTCAAAATAATTTTAACTTTAAAATTCTATTTGGTTTCAACCTTAATGTTTGGCTGTTTCTCTAGTTCCTTAAGCAATTCTTTTTCTTTAGAATTAACTTTTTTAGGAACGTGTATATTAATTTTAACCAGTTGATCCCCAGCACCATGGCGATTTAAATGTTGAATTCCCTTTTCTCGCATCTTTAAAAATTTACCCGATTCTGTACCTCGTTCAATTTTAAGTTTTGCTCTACCATTCAATGTTGGAATTTCAACATCTGTTCCAAGAACGGCTTCTGGATAACTTATAGATAATTCGTAAATAATATTATCGTCATCACGTATAAAATATTCGTGAGGTAACTCGCGGAATATTGCAATTATATCACCAGCTGGACCACCGTTTTTGCCTGCGTTTCCTTCTCCACGCATAGTCATATAGCTATTATCTGAAACTCCAGCAGGAATATTTATTTTAACTGTAGATTCTTCGTGAATTCTTCCATCGCCTTTACATGTTAAGCATGGGGCGGTAATTACTTTACCAGTTCCGCTACAGTTAGTACAAGGAGCAATATTTACAAATTGCCCAAACATTGAACGAGAAACTTGTTTAACTTCGCCAGCACCAGAACATGCCGAACATGTTTGATAACTAGCAGTATCTTTTGCTCCGGTACCATTACAAGTTGTGCATTTTTTATGTTTTTTTAGTTTTATTTTTTTTGTCGTTCCAGCAGCAATTTCTTCGAGAGTAAGTTTCAAAGTAACTTTTAAATCATGTCCAGGTGTGCCTGTTGAACGTTGTCGTCTTCCCTGTCCTCCGCCGCCAAATATATCATCAAAGATGGAACCACCGCCACCACTACTAAAGCCACTTCCTCCCCCTCCAAAAATATCGGAAAAATGACTGAAGATATCGTTTGCATTACTGAAACCATGAAAGTCTTGTCCTCCACGCATACCTTGATGTCCAAACCTATCGTATTTTGCACGCTTATCACTATCGTTCAAAACTTCGTATGCTTCAGCGGCTTCTTTGAATTTTGTTTCTGCTTCTTTATCATCAGGATTTCTATCTGGATGATATTGCATTGCCATTTTTCTATATGATTTTTTTAATTCATCTGCTGATGCTGTTTTACTAACACCAAGAACTTCGTAATAATCTCTTTTTGCCATTCTTATTTTTCCTCAGAATTATTTTCTTCACTAACTTCTTCAACCTTTTGGCTAACAACAACTTTAGCATGTTTAAGAACTTTATCTTTAAACATATAACCTGTTTCAACTACATTTATAACTGTGTTTGCAGGAAAATCTTTAGAAGGTTGTTGCAACAAAGCTTCGTGATATTCATGATCAAACTCTTTACCCATTGCATCTATTTTGGTAACACCTTGTTCTTCGAGAATTTGAGTAAATTTACCGGCTACTAATTTTAATCCGTTTTTTAAAGCATCTATATTTTCATCGTCAACATGAGAAAGTGAACGTTGCAAATCTTCTTGTACAGTAAGGGTTTTGATAATAAATGGTTGAGCAGCATATTTAAAAAGTTCCTCTTTTTCAAGATCAGTTCTTTTTTTATAATTTTCAAATTCTGCTAATCTTCTTATTAATCTATCGTTTAATTCTTCGTTCTTTTTCTCTAACTCTTCAACTCTTTCGTTCAAGTCTATTTGGGTTTCTTCTTTTTCCTCAACTGTCTCTTCAACCTTTGTATCTTCCGTTTCGTTTACTTCAATATCAATCTCTTTTTTCTTGCTCTTTTTCATAATTTCCTTATATATAATGTTTTCTTTAATTTAAATTTTTAGCTAGTAA
>JAQICK010000116.1 GCA_027858595.1 Melioribacteraceae bacterium | reverse complement strand
ATCAAGAAATTACTTTTGAAATTAATTATAATATCTTTTTTCATGAATCTCAAAAATTTCATAAAGGACATTTTTACAATTTCCAGAATTGGTATGTTACTGTGTTGCCATACCTAGATGGGATGAACTACAAATATCCTTTACATAAATTTATTGAACCTTACCTTGAGTATTCTGATTATAGTATAAATCTTAAAATACCTGAAATATTTGATATAGCTGCGTCTGGTGATATTGGGATGAGTTTGGAGGATGGTAGTAAGATATTTGAATGCACGGCGAATGGAATAAATAATTTTAGCTGGTTTGCTTTTAATAGTTTATCCAAACACAAAAAGGAAATAAGTATTAATGGCAAAGAATTTGATGTTATTGTATTTATAAAAGAGAGCAAGGCTGGTTATGTCGAAAGATATTTTGAAGCTACTGAAAAGTATATGCAGTCGCTATCCGAATATGTTGTTTATCCCTTTGGTAGCATAACCATTGTTGATTTACCAAATGTTAGTAATCTAGAAAGTAAGTCCTACTCAAATTTAATTTCATTAAAGAGTGATTTGATTTCTCCAATTAGAACCCAGAAAATTGAATACAAATTGGCTGCATTGATAGCAGAGCAGTATTTTGGAAATATTGTAATTTCAAACAATATGGAAGAATCATGGCTATCTAAAGGGCTATCGGCATTTGTAGGAGAAAAATTAGTAAGTGAACATTACGGAAAATTATTCTCATATTTTAATATAGCCGATTACTATCCAATCTATGGTTTGCATTTTATGTCCTATGCTGGAATTCCAATGATTTATACAATTGGTGAACATGTTATTCCAGAAGGTGCTAGATACATTGATAGTTATTATAAAAATTTAGCTTTTGCAGACTTATCGATTCCAACATATAAGTTACCTTCGTATGATGCCTATAAAGTTTCTTCAATTGTGAAACCACTAATTGCACTTCTCACATTGGAGCGATTTGTAGGAGGGAAAAAATTTAATGAGAATTTATCAAACTACTTTCATAGAAATCTTTTTCAATATCCAACTCGCAAGGATTTTCTTGAAATTATGGGAAAGGATTGTTCACTAGGAAATAAAAAGTTTTACAATGAACTTTTTAACAGCAGCAAAATTTTTGATTATGGAATTAGCTATATAGATGAAAGAGAAGATAACAAATACGATATTATGGTTGAAAGAATTGGTAGTGGAATTACCCCAATAAAATTATCTGTAAACAGAGAGCTAGACACGTTACAGATAATTTGGGATGGAAAAGAAAAATTCAAAATATTCACAATAAATTCTAACTCCGTAATTATCTCGGCAGAAATAGATGCTGAAAGTAAAAATCTTCTAGACTTAAACTTTGCAAATAATTCATATGTTGTTGAAGAACAGTATTGGGGCTCCGTTTCATATGCTACACGAGTTTTCTTTTGGTTCCAAAATGCTTTAATGCTTATTGGAGGCAAAGGATGATTAGAGAAATATTACGTGAAGGTTGGCGTTTAGTTACCAAAAATTGTTTCTATGTTTTTCTTTTATGGGGAACTAATATAATCTTTTCCCTTGTTCTTACAATTCCAATTTTATCGTTGCTGCAAGATAATTTATCTCACTCACTTTGGAGTAGCAAATTAGCGGTTGAATTAGATTATTTCTGGTTACTACAATTTCAACATAGCAATGAAAATTTGCTCGATAAATTACCAATCCTTTTGTTTGGTATTATTGGTCTTAATATTTTAATCCAAAAACTTTATCAGGGTGGATTGATAGCTGTCTTTAATAATCCCAAGAAAAATCATGTGTCCGATTTTTTCTATAGTGGAGTTAAATATTGGTATAGGTTCCTGAAGGTTTCATTTGTTGCAATATTACTTCTGGCAATAATATTTTTACTAAATTCTAAACTGGATAGTTTGATAGAATATCTAACAAAAGACTTAAATTCTGTGCTGTTAGATTTGATATTCCGTTCAATTAGATATGTAACACTATTATTTGCAATTGGAGTTATTTCCATACTATCCGAATATACGCAGGTCTTTTTAGCACTTAAAGATTCTAGAAAAATTAGGACAGCAATTAAATTCACTTTTGGTTTTATCAGAAGAAAGTTCTTTCTAATTTTCATAACATATCTAATAGTTGCCATCTTTGGAGGACTTGGAGCAATAGTTTATAATGTTGTAGCAATTTTTATTCCTCGTTCACCATTTTATTTCTTAATTCTAACCTTTATTCTTCAACAAATGTTAATTATTTTTAGACTTGCAATTACAATGTGGTTGTATGCTACTGAAGTTTATTTATTTAATGATCAAGAAGCTGAAGTTATCCAAAAATAATACTAAGAGAGTTCTAATATGTCCTTAATGCCCGTTACAGTTTACGGTGATTCTATTTTACGTGAAACTGCTAAACCAATATTATCAGTAGATGATGAAATAATACAAAATATTCACGATCTGTTTGAGACAATGCGTAATGCAAATGGAATTGGTCTTGCTGCAAATCAGGTTGGATTAAATAAAAAAATGTTTATTATAGATTTAAAAGGAGTGGACGGTTATGACGACTTCAAACCACTTGTTGTAATTAATCCAGAGATTATTGAATACTCAGACGAACTTATCATAATGGAAGAAGGCTGTTTAAGTCTTCCAGATTTACGTGCAGATGTTGAGCGATCAGAATTTATTAAAATTAAATATCTTGATACAGATGAGGAACTCCAAGAGTTTGAAGCCGAGTCGTGGTTAGCAAGAGTAATACTTCATGAGTATGATCACTTAATTGGGAAAATGATTCCTGATAGAGTTGAGCCTAGAATTAAGCAAAAATTGAAAGGTGATTTAATTAGAATTATGAAGCGAGATATAGAAACAGATTATCAAATTACTGAAAGAGGGTAGCATAAGTGCGTATTATTTTTTTCGGAACTCCAGATTTTGCTGTACCTAGCCTTGATATTTTAAATAATAGTGAACACGAAATTGTTGCTGTTGTCACTGCACCAGATAAAGAAAGAGGGCGTGGAAGAAAAGTATCTTCTACACCTATTAAAGAATACGCTATTCTGAATAATCTTAAATGTTTGCAACCAGAAAAAATGAAGGATAAGTTATTTGTTGAATCACTTAAAGAATTGAAGGCAGATTTATTTGTAATTGTTGCTTTCAAAATTCTTCCACATTCGGTTTTTACAATTCCAAAATTTGGTTCATTTAATTTACATGGCTCTTTATTACCAAAATATCGTGGAGCAGCACCAATCCATTGGGCGATAATGAATGGTGATAAAAAAACCGGAGTGACTACTTTTTTCTTGGAAGATAAAGTTGATACTGGAAATATGATTTTTCAATCTGAGTTGCCAATTGAGGATGAAGATAATCTTGGAACCGTTCACGATAAAATGAGATTGCTTGGAGCTGATCTAGTTCATAAAACTGTTAATGCAATTGATAATGGAAATTATGAACTTCAAAAACAGAACAATGAGTTAGCTTCTCCAGCACCTAAAATTCAAAAAGAACTTGGCGAAATTGATTGGAATAAATCTGTAGAAGATATTCACAATCTTGTTCGTGGACTTTCACCATTCCCATCCGCTTATTTTATTTATAACGATAAAAAATATAAAATATTTAAATCAAAAATTAAGTATGACATTTCATTGAGTGTTGGAGAACTTAAAGAGACTAAATTTGAATTATATTTTGGATGCTCAGATAGCTCTTTGCAAATTCTTGAAATTCAATTAGAAGGAAGAAAAAGAATGGGCGTTGAAGAATTTTTGAGAGGGTATTCGATAAATAATAAGTAAGTTATTTTGTAGTTCTATAAATAACCAACAGTTAGGCTAATTGTGAAACTTTTCTATACTATATCGAATTGTTGCGTTTTCCAAGGCAATTATTCAATCGCAAAAGCAAGTCCACTATTAATAAAAATAAATTGTAAATCAAATTTACTACTTGCATATCTAAACATATATCAAAATATTCTAGGTTGAATTTCTTTTTATACTAACAATTGTGAGTTGATATGAGTGAAAACCAGAGCACAAACTTCAAACCCTATATATCTGCAAATGATTTAATTCCAGAATTTACTTTAAAAGCCATTATACTTGGTTCTCTTTTTGGAATTATTTTTGGTGCTGCTACTGTTTACCTAGGACTTAAAGTAGGGCTTACTGTAAGTGCTTCAATTCCTATTGCTGTGTTATCAATTTCAGTAATCAAAAAATTTGGCAAAGCAACTATTTTAGAAAACAATATGGTACAAACCATTGGCTCTGCTGGTGAATCTGTTGCTGCTGGTGTTGTGTTTACAATTCCCGCACTATTATTTTTGCCTGGCGGAAGTGAGTATTTTCAATATTTTCAAATTTTTGTTTTAGCACTTGTTGGTGGAATTTTGGGTGTCCTTTTTATGATTCCTCTTCGCCGTTCAATTATTGTTAAAGAACACGGAAAACTTCCATTCCCAGAAGGCACAGCGTGTGCAGACGTTCTTATTGCTGGCGAAAAGGGGGGTAAACTTGCACAGAAAGTTTTTTACGGACTTGGCATAGCATTCCTTTACAAAACCTTAATGTCATTATTTGGACTTTGGAAAGACGTACCACGATATATTTTTAGTAAAACCTCAGCATTACCAAATGGAACAGTAACTGGTGAAATTACTCCAGAGTTATTGGGTGTTGGTTATATAATAGGTCCTAAAATTGCTGGAATTATGGTGGGCGGTGGAGTTCTTTCATGGCTGGTTCTTATACCACTTATTACTTTACTTGGTGACCATATGACATCAGTCTTTGCTCCAGCAACAAAGCTGATATCCGAAATGTCTGCTGCAGAAATTTGGAGTAATTACATTCGTTACATTGGTGCGGGTGCAGTAACGTTTGGAGGAGTTGTAACTCTAGTTCGTTCTTTCCCAACAATTATCAACGCCTTCAAAGATTCATTTAATGATTTGAGAGATAGTAAATCAAATTCACATGTAGAAAAAAACAGAACTGAAAAAGATATTCCTTTAGTTTATGTTTTAGTAGGAAGTGTAATTTTAGTAATTCTTATGGTTGCTATTCCATCCATTCCTACAAACCTACTATCAGCTATTATGATAATTGTTTTCGGATTTTTCTTTGTAACCGTTTCATCACGTATTGTTGGATTAATTGGTTCATCATCAAATCCTATTTCAGGAATGACAATTGCAACGCTTATGGCTACTGCGCTTATTTTTGTGGCTGTTGGCTGGACTGGAGAGGTTTATCAACCTATCGTTCTAGTGGTTGGTTCAATTGTTTGTATTGCTTCAGCCAATGCTGGTGCGACTTCGCAAGATTTAAAAACTGGTTACATTGTCGGGGCAAGTCCTGTTAAACAACAAATAGGTTTGTTAATTGGGGTGTTAGCTTCAGTTCTTGTAATTGGATATACAATAATTTTATTAAATGATATTTTAGTAATTGGTTCCGACCAACTGCCTGCTCCACAAGCAACATTGATGGCTACTGTTATTAAAGGATTGCTAAGTCAAAATCTCCCTTGGGGATTGGTTATTGTAGGAATGGGAATTGCAGCAGTGATGGAATTAAGTGGCGTTCGTTCGCTTCCATTTGCAGTTGGTGCATATTTACCACTCTCTGTTAGTAGTCCAATATTTCTTGGTGGATTAGTAAAAATGATTGTTGATAAAATTAAGAATGCAAATGAAAGTGAATCAGATATTGGCCCTGGGGCTTTATTAAGTTCTGGTTTAATAGCTGGCGGAGCATTAACAGGAATTTTGATTGCATCGCTAAAAGGTTGGATTTGGGAAACTTCACCAAGTGGAGTTGAAATCTCTGTAGCTGATAAATTAAATACTGGTCTCGGCGAAAGCCTTGGTGTTACTGGAGATTTAGTTTCTTTAATTATCTTTCTTGGATTAGCAATTGTTTTATTTGCCTTTGCAATCTCAAAAAACTAGTAAAAATATTAAAAAAA